>JAUWOE010000201.1 GCA_030612265.1 Promethearchaeum sp. | reverse complement strand
CTTGCACTTTTCCGTCCCTTTTTCACAAAGTCTCTAAGGAACTTTACCTCATCCAATTCAAGCTTTATTTCTACCATGAAGATATCATGGTGCTCAAATGTTATTAATATGTTCCAAAATTAAATTGTTGTGACACTAGTACTTACAAAAGCAAAAAGAACCGAAGGATTGCATAATTTGGTTGCAACATTCATTAATTGGAGTCTTTTCGAACTACCAGGAATAAATCTAGACCAAGTAGTCATTCCGATGCGTACATTTTCCAACGATAATCTACCGGGAAGAGATGATATTAAAGGTATGGTCGAAGAAGTAATTTCGAACGTTAACATTTTGGAAAAACAATATCTAATTTCTACCGAAGTCGCTGAAAAATTGATTAAACAATTGAATACCTTCGATTTAGACCCAAAAGAGATGGGGGAATATCTCGGAGAGCCAACTTTAACTGGAGAAGGGCATGGCACTCATTTTTACATACTTCCTGCTGATGAGATGCTCCAATTGTCTATTGATGGCGATAAATCTGGGAATAAAGTATCTCCTCTGAGAAAGATGTTGATGGGTTTTACAAATACTATGACACCTGAGACTAAAGACCCGAGTATAACAGCAAGTTTCAGGGACCATAAAACCGATGATTTTTATGATGAATTGATTAGTGATTCGGATTTTTTTACACCAGACGAATTTCGAATGGCAGATCATCACCTTAAAGGTGTTTTTGATGAATATGGCCAATTCAAAGGTACAGTTACAGTATTTGGTGAAGAACCAAATAAACATATTATTCCTTGGAATGGATCAAGGGGTAAAAAGACATCATGTGGTCCTTTCAAAATAAATGTGGCTTATATTCAAGGAACATTAGCTAAAACAAAATTATCGCCTGACGAACATGCACTTATTATGAACAAAGTGAACAATTTGGGCGGTCTTTATATTTACAAAGATGATATCAGAATATTACCTTACGGCGATTCAGACTATGATTTTTTGAATATTGAAAAAAGAAGAACCTTAAGTGCTAAATATTATTTCTTTTCATATCGTCGTATGTTCGGAGTTATAGAGATCTCACGTGATAATAATCCTAATTTAATCGAAAAAGCAGGACGTGAAGGTTTCATAGAAAATAAAGCATATAGACAATTCAAAGAAATCGGTGAAAATTTTTTCGTGCAATTGGCGGCTGACTTTTTCAGGGAGGGTGGAGGTCCGAAATCAGAAATTTGGGACACTATTAGAACAGAACTTACAAGATTGCATAAGGCAAAACAAAAACGAGAAAAAAATGCCTAAGTGAAAAAGAACAAATTAATTGAAGATTTGGAACAATTTTTCCAGCAAATACAATTGGGCGAACCGCAAAGAAAAATTCAACTATTATCGGATACACTGGAACGTGATTTAAAAATAGCTTCGGAAATAACAAATCCTGATGAATCGTCCCAAGCATTTCTAAATGCCGAATCGTCCGCACGGAAAAATCTTAATAATTTACGTGAAAAGTATAAGGTTGTTCGTTCTAAAGGATTTGCAATCGGGAAGAAACTTCAATTTGATTGGGAAGCTTATTTGGAAGAAGTTAAAACACTTGAAAGTTCTCTTTTAATCCCTGCCTACGAAAGGATTGAAGAAATCGCTCGAAATGCTGAAAATGAATATCATTTTTCAGTCGATCGAAGACGAAGATCAGAGCAAGCTTTGAATGAGATTATAGAAGATACAAGAAAAACTACTAGTTCGGAGACCCGTGAAACACGTGTGAGTCTTACTGAAGTCAGTAATAAAGTAATCGCACTAACCAAAGAGATAATTGTGGAAATGGAGGACGATGTTAAAGAAATAATGAGTGAATTCGCGAAGATTGACATTTCGGAAATGGACGATGCCAGTTTGGTTTTAGAAAGGTCAAAACTTGAATCAAAAATAATTTCTGAAACGGAAAGGAATAAGGAGATACTTGAAAGTATACAGGCACAGCTCGACAATATAACTTGGACTCAAGACGAAACGGGGGATATTATTACCTCTGTGGATATTACGGAAGCAATTGAAGAGGAACTTATTTCTCTCAGAGAAAGAGCAGATCAGGATCTTGAGCTTAGTCAATTAGGATTGGCAATCGGAGTAATTCATCATGAATTTAGTGGAACAGTCAAATCAATTCGTAGAAGCATTAGAGAACTTAAGGCATGGGCTGATTTGAATGAAAACTTAAGTCCGTTATATACAAATATTCGTGCAAATTTCGAACATTTGGATGGTTATTTGACTTTATTCACACCATTGAATAGAAGATTATACCGAAATGAAGTCGAAATAACAGGGAATGAAATAAAAAAATTCATCGAAGATATTTTTTCAGAACGTATAAGAAGGCATAACATCGATCTTGAATCATCCAGTGCTTTTTTGAAAAAAAAACTAATTGGATATCCTTCGACATTTTATCCTGTATTTGTTAACGTTGTCGATAATGCAATTTTTTGGCTAAAAGACCATCCCATCCCTAGAAAAATAGTTCTTGATGCTGATGAGATGGGATTTTCTATTTCAAATAATGGTCCTGAGATTTCTTCAAGAGATTATGAAAATATATTCGAGCAAGGTTTCACAAGAAAACCCAGTGGAAGAGGATTAGGGCTTCATATTTCTAAAGAAGTTTTGTCAAAAGTTGGTTATCGAATATGTGTAGCTTCCCCTCGACTCGAGAAAGGAGTTACATTCCGAATCGAATCGATTCAAAACCAGAATTTTGAGGGGGAATAATGCCAGAAAGTCATTCACCAGATTTCATGGATTTATCGACAGAAGTTGCAAAAAGGTTCTTACATACCGTTGTATTTGTGGATGATCAGGCAATATACAAAGAAATACAACAACCTACAGCATTAACTCCACCCAAACGAATGGCTAAAAAGGAAAAGGGTAGTCAAGAGGAAATTCACCGAAGTGCTCATACATTAAATGCAAAAAAAGTAACGGATGAATTTGCATCAAAGGGGATGATATGTTCGGTTTTAAAGCCGAATGAAGGAGATAATACAATAGAGTATGTTAAACAATCCGCAAAAAGAGCAGATGTTTTTATTTTAGATTGGGACATAAATAATGATAGTGGCGAAACAGCCAGAGAAATTATTAATATGTTGATTTCTTTAGATGACTCCAAATATTTACGATTAAGATTAATTATAATTTATACTGGAGAACCAGATATAGATTCCATTTCAGCCTCTAGAGGCTGTCCAACAATCCAAAATCACAGATAAAAGAAGGACAAATATGGCTTTAAATCAATAAATAAGGTTTTATTTTATCGTCCACAGCAATTGTTAGACAGCCTCTCTATTAAAGAAAAAATAACGGAAAAATTTGATATTGATTTTAGTTCAGATGACAATGATTTTGCCTTTCAGAAAGATCATTTAAGAATTGCAATTTTCGCTAAAGAGGAAACAATAGTAAATCCTGGTTGCGAGGAGCGAATTCTTTCAATTACGGATTTGCCTGAAAGACTCAGTACTGAATTCGCAAAAATTACATCGGGATTAGTCTCGAATGTAGCAATTGAATCACTGTCAGTTCTCAGAGACAATACACATCTTTTTTTAAGTAATTTAGAATCTAAGATTGATCCATCATATTTGGCACATAGGGCCTTGCTTCCCATTCCTGATGATGCAAAGAATCTTGCTGTTGATATTGTCGCTTCCGAATTCCACTCACTTCTTGAGAATTATGAAGTGGGGAATGTCGCAAATATCAATGCGATTGACGCATGGCTTAGAATGAATAAAAGTGAAAATTCATATTCATTAAATGGATCATGGGGAGATATTGAATTGACATGTGAGGATATACGTAAATGTCAAAGAATCGGAATTGAAAAATCTGGTTGGGAATCACGTGTGTCCAGTAAAAAACGGAATAATTTTAAGAATAATGTTCATAGTAAATTAACTCAGACTTTCTGTGATGAGGATGAGGATTTTCAAGAACTTGATTATAAATTCGCAATCCTCACATCTATAAAAAACCGATATGGTGGAGATCGAAATCCGATATTAACTTTAGGTACTATTCTGAAAAAAGAGTCTGGTGATCCGAATGAAAGTGAAAAATATTTGCTTTGCATTCAACCTAGATGTGATTGTGTCAGAATCGAAGATAATAGGATTTTTTCCTTTCTTCCCTTGGAGAAAGTTAGTGAAAATGTTAAATCTGACATAGTCGTAAAAATAGACGATAGTAACTATGAAAAATTGAAGGTAAACCAAAAAATATATGACTTAATGCATTTTAATTTTTCATCCAATTACGGAGACGATCAAATCGTTAGAGCAGAAAGAGAGGGTAGTGATTACATTTTTGAAACAACAGATGAATCAAGATTCAAATGGATTTCGGAACTTAAAAATCAACATGCTCAAAGAATCGCTAATGATTTTGCTGCGAGTATTTCCCGTGTAGGTCTAGATGAATCTGAATGGTTGCGTCGAACATAAATGGATATTAAACATTGTGGGGGACAAATATAACTGATATTTATTCAAAAGAAAAAAGAAGTAAAATAATGTCCAAGATTCGGGGAAAAGAGACAAAACCCGAAATAATTGTTCGAAAATTCTTATTCTCGAAAGGATTCAGATATCGAATAAATGATAATAGATATCCTGGTACACCTGATATTGTTTTACTGAAATATCATACAATAATTTTTGTAAATGGCTGCTTCTGGCATGGTCATGAAAATTGCAAAGCTGCAAAACTTCCAAAAACAAATTTACAAACTTGGAAGGTAAAGATATTAGATAATATTTTCCGCGATGAAAAAAATATAGCAAAACTAAAAAAGGAAGGTTGGAAAGTAATTATTATATGGCAATGCGAAATAAAAAGTAAAAATAATAGAGAAAAAAGATTGAATTATTAGTTAACGAAATAAACAATTTTGATATTAATTGATTCTAGCCCCCATTCCATCTTCAACTTTCCTGCTCCACCCACGCCTTCACCCTGCCCGTGTGCCCGGCCTGATCGGCTCCGCCCGGCCTTGTGGTGTGAAGTGGAAATGGATGCTTTGGCGGCAGTGTACCGTTTATGGTAGACATCACAAAAATCACATGGTATTTTTTAGAAAAAAATAAGTAACAAAAGAACCCACATGCGGATGGGAGGTTATCACAAATGGGAAACGAAAAAATATTCTGGATCTTTGGGATTCTTCAGAGTGCTTCATTAGGAACAATAATCTTTCTGGTTTTCAGATCATTGAATATGATCAGTGAAGCTGAAGTGATCGGGTTAGATACTCAGATTTTGTTGAGTATTTTGTTTCCGGTATTTCTATTGATAGTTGAATACTTTATTTATTCAAAGGATTAAGGTTTGCAGTGGATCAATTAAAATAAACAATATAACTATTGATCGATATTAGCAAATAGGGGAGTGTAAGATTTGATTACATTACAAGATTCTATAAGGATTAATAGACCACCTGCAGTCATTTTTGAATGGTTTGATCATTTTGTTGAAAACTATAGATCATGGCACCCGGATCATGTAAAAGCCAAATGGGTCAAAGGTAAAAAATTTGAAAAAGGTTCTATCCTATATGCTGAGGAATATCTCGACGGTAGACTGGAAAAATTAAGTTTTAAAATAACAAATTGTATCGAAAATGAATTAATAGAATATAAATTGCGATTCCCAGAATCCATTCTTTGTTCTGGAGGATCATTTGCTATACAACCATATGACAATGAAAGTGTTTTCACTGCTACACTTACTTTTCCATTTGGGTGGTTATTTCTAAAATTTGCTAAAAGAAGGGTTGAAGCTCTAAAGACACACATGAAAGAAGAAGGGGAAAATCTGAAAAGCTTATTAGAAAATGGAGAAAATTAAACATTTCGTCATTTCACCACTCCTGTCGCTCTCTCTCGCCTTCACCCTGCCCGTGTGCCCGTCCTGATCTGCTCCGCCCGGCCTTGTGGTTTGGGGGTGGCAGGCGCTTTTCGATTATTTCAGATTAGGTATTTCTTACTCAACGTTGGCACTTAGTCTTCAATGACCAATACAAAAGAATTTTAAATAAAAAGAAATGATTGACGTGAATATGGTCACTAACAATAATGATCCATCTGTTTTTGTGGATGGGAGATTAATAGAGGATATCAGAGGGCTTATAGAGTCAACAAAATTCCGATTTGCACAGGCTGCAAATGCTACTCTTGTTGTATTATACTGGAATGTGGGGAAGCGTATTAATGTTGAAATCCTTGGGAATGGGCGTGCTGAGTATGGTAAAGAAATTGTCTCCGCACTGAGTAGACAATTGACATCCGAATACGGGAAAGGCTTTACTCGCTCAAATATATTCTACATGATTCGTTTTGCTGAGGTTTATTCTGATGAGCAGATTGTCCACGCACTGAGTGGACAATTGAGCTGGACCCATTTTAGGGAGATTATACACATCAAAGACGATCTTAAGCGAGATTTCTATGCCGAAATGTGCCGTGTTGAGCGATGGAGTACCCGTACCCTGCATGCCAAAATACAGGGGATGCTGTATGAACGTACTGCGATCTCTAAAAAACCTGCACAGCTTGCCAGACAGGAACTTGAAACACTTCGGGATGAAGACCGTATGACCCCTGACCTGGTTTTCCGTGACCCTTATCTTCTTGATTTTCTGGGTCTTGCTGACACCTACAGCGAACGGGATTTGGAATCAGCTATCCTTGTGGAACTTGAACGGTTTTTGTTGGAACTTGGCACGGATTTCAGTTTTGTGGCTCGCCAGAAGCGGATCACTATTGACAATGAGGATTACTATATTGACCTGCTTTTTTATCATCGCGGGATGCATTGCTTGGTCGCCATCGAACTTAAGTTAGGAAAATTTAAAGCAGCAGATAAGGGTCAAATGGAGCTTTATCTTCGCTGGCTGGATAAATACGAGAAACGCGAGGGAGAAAGTATACCTCTCAGGCTGTCCCAAAACCCCGTGCAAACAATAAATTATTACATAATTAATATATATATATATATATATATATATTTTTCAAAAGTTCATCTTTTAGTTTTCGAATATCTTTACAACCTCGACCGATTCATTAAGATTGAAT
>JAUWOE010000136.1 GCA_030612265.1 Promethearchaeum sp. | reverse complement strand
GAATCGAATATTTTAAATTTTAATTCTGGCATATATTTTGATTATATTTTTTGCAATATAAATATTAAATAAACATGCTCATGTCCCTTTTGATTCTGAAAGCTATATTAACCGGAATTTTTCTTTTTATTTCCACTAATATCGATGAATTTATTCTTGGGTTTTTATTAATAACTAAACCCGGAATGACCCAACGCGATTGGCTTATAGGAAAATATCTATCAATAATAGTAATATTAGCATTGAGTTCTCTAGGAATTTTACTTTTACTCATAATTCCTATAGAATGGATTGGTTTACTTGGATTTATCCCACTTTTAATTGGAATTAAAACCTTATTTTCAAGGAAAAGTAAGGAAAATGAAATTACTGAACATCAAATTTATATAAAGAAAAGTTATTTTTCTTCAAATATATTAATAGTTGCATCACTTAACATTGCATCAGGAGGAGATAATATTGTGTTATATATTCCATTTTTCGCCAATTCATCATTTTGGGAAATTGTATTAATTATTATCATTTTCTTAGTTTTGACATATGTGTGGTGTATTATTCCTTATAAAATTATAAATTCACCTCAAATTCAAGAAAAAATTGTTAATTGGGGGAAAAAAACATTCCCTTGGTTAATGATTGTCCTAGGTTTATACATATTATTAGATACAGGATTTATTTCCTTGTTTTTTTAATGGATAATTTTTATATTTCTATACATTATGCGATTTTTCTAAAGAGAGCTTTTTATTCTTTTTTTCGTTCCCCATACACGAATTATATCATTTTGGCTTAAAATCCCTTGTAAAACAATCTCTTTTTCACCTAGCTCATTGATGATTTCTTTAGTAACCAAAACTGCCCTTAAATCATATTCATGAATTAAATCCATACAATTTTGAAGCGATTTATCTGCTTTAATAGTTACTTTAACTGGTTTGATTATCTCTTTTACTGTAATCGAATCCCATAGCTCGTAATTGATAGTCAATATTTCTTCTACTTGGTCGGGGTGTTATTTTGGTTGAAGGATTCACCATAAATCCTCCAAATTCTTAAATAAATATTAAAAAAAAATTAAATATTACCAAACACGAGAAATTTCTTGTCGCTACCAAGTGAGAATACTTGGAAACTTTTTCCTTTTTTGGTTGCACAATTCAAAACCAGCACAGGAAAAACATAAATTGGTACTTTTATGTTAATTTCTTCTTTTTTAGATGCTTGTTTCCACTCTTTACTTGCTTCCTTAACGGACTTTCCGATATCCTTGGAGTAGTAACCTAAACTGGGTTCAATAAAATTCTTATCTAAATCCTTATCAGGTTTACGGATAACAATAGCATCCACCATATCGATTGCATCGTGAATCTCTTTACCCATTTCCTTTTCTAAACCCGATAATTTTATTGAAGATAAGATTATAGGTTCTGATTGATGTTCTTTTTTGAACGGAACGGGTTTAATTTGATAATTAAAGAAAATCCCATAGCCTTTACAGTCAGAGCATTGAATCATCCCCAGACCATCACAATATTGACATGGAATTTTCCCAGTTCCTCCACATCTACTACAAGTAATTTTTCCAGAACCCATACATACATTGCATTTTACATCAATAGTTTTTTTCGTCTTCTCTTCCTTTCCATTTAATACGGATATCTCAATTGTTTTTTTCCCAGTTCCTTTGCATACTTTACAGCTAGTTCGTTCTGATTTTCCATCGCAATCAGGGCAAGATATGAATTTAGTACCTTCACATTTTTTGCAAGTGACACCACCACGACCATCACAACGGCTACAATTTTGCTTTTGGAGTGTTTTAAAAAAGGGAACTTCAGAGGGGCCTTTCCAATCAGACTTAACTGGATAAAGGTTAATGTTATAAAACTTTTCCTTTTCCACATCCCGAACTGAAGCTTTTTCAGTTTTTGCTTTTTCTTTAGAAGGTTCAATATCGAGAGACTTCTCCAAATAAATTACAATTGCTTTTTCTACACCTTTTACATATTCAGCCGCAGTTATGTTCTCTAATTTAAAGACAGCACCTTTAACGCTATAATGTTTTTCTAATTTTTGTTTTTTTACGTTCTTTTGTTTCCATTTTTCCCAGATAACATCTGGATTGGCCGATTTTATTGAAATATTTCCCATTTTTTTTTACACATTGATATTTTTTTGAAATTATAACATTTTGTTGATATTTGGTTTTTGATCTTTAATATCTTTTCTATGATATTTTTTTTTAAAATAAGCATAAAATTGCGTTTTTCTTATAAATTTACAAATTTTTATTCTTATTTAATTAAATTTTAATCAAATTCTTTATTACATCTTTCTCTATATACAAAATATAAACTGGAAGCGTTTAATTATCAGTATTCTTCTAGGAATGTTAATGGGAGTAATTTATATTCTTGGACTCTCCCATCGAATTCCTGCGAATGGAGTAGATCCTAGCAATTCAATTTATCTTTGGGGAGCTTGGTATGAACGTGTAATAATGGGAGTTATGATAGGTTTTGCAGGTGAACTAGTAATCTTTAAATCAAAAAGAAATTTACTTAATGCATTTATTCGAGGGGCAATTCTCAGGTTGTTTACATCTGCAGGATATGGGTTTTTCCAACAATTTATTGACTTACCATTTTTCTTCGCGGTTTAATATTCGGAGGATCAATTGATATCATTGTGACATATTTTAGTCACAGTAAAATTGATTGATTAGTCTAAGTTTTTTTTATATTATTCACGCGAAATTTTGATATATGTCATAATTTGGACAAAATATGGATTGTAATTGATTATTTATCTTATTTAATTGATTTGTCTTAAAAAATTCTACATTTATTCTTTCTGAATTTTTTATGAAGGTCAAAATTTTTAATGATTCATTATATTCATTTTCAATTTTAGCAAGCATCCTATTTAACTCAAATTTCTTGGCAATTTTATGTGCTTGAGATATTAATACTTGATATTGTTCAATATCGAAATTTAAAAGTGATAATTTCGCTTTTAATAGTAAAGACTCGACATTTATTGAATGAGAATATGTTTCTTCTGATATTCGAATTAACTTTTCTATATAGTGTTGTAGATCACTTAAGATTGTAGGATCGTCTATTTTCTCCATTTTTACTATTAAAATATTACATAAATTCACTAAAGCCATTACTGTAATATCATGATAACGAATTTTATCATGGACAATGGCTTCTAAATTGCTTTTGGCTTTATCATAGTTATTATTTCCTCCCTTTGATTTTAAAATCAAAGCTTCCGCTAAAAGAAATCGTTGAAGAATTATTTTATTTTTATCTCTCTGTTTATTGTGTCTTAATTTAGTTAAATGTTTATTTGCATTTTTAAAATCGTTCATTTCTATTAATACAGCAATGATTGGAACCAAAATTTCTGAAACTTGAAAGATGTCATTTATTTCTTCAGATATTTCTAAAGCATTTTTAAGAAATTTTAGCGATTTTTCATATTCTTTTTTATGCCAAAGTACTTCTCCAATGTTTTGTGATGCAACCTGAATTCCTTCCTTAAAATTATTAAGAGTATCTATTTCAAGCGATGTTGTCATAAATTCTAAACTTTCGTTAAGTTCCCCTAATTGTATTAAAATTGCACCAATATTATTTCCAGTTTTGGAAATGCCCCTAGTATAATTAATTTCTTCATAAATTTCGTAAGAATGTTTCAAATTGGATAAACCTTTTATTAAATCACCTTTAGCGTTATGCATCACACCAATATTATTATATGCGTGAGCAAGATCCAATTTTATATTTAATTTTATTCTGATTTTTAAATTAAATTTAAAATAATCTAAAGCTCTGTCTAATTCACCAGTTTGCCAGTAATAACCTCCTCTTAGAATGATAATATCAGATGTCTTTTCTAAAATTTCATTTTGTGTGATTTTTTCTGGATTAACTAAATTTAACTTAGTTTCAGCAATTTCAATATTTTTTAATACTTCATCTCTTTTTCCCATTGAAAATAGGATCTTAGCTTTTTCAATTAAAATGTCCACTTCAAACACAGGATCAGAAATAATTTTATTATTTGCCTGTAATTTAATCGCAAGTTTTAATCCTTCTTTATATAATCCCAATTTTTCTAAAAATCGTAATTTTCTAATTTTTATTTTGGTTATCTTATTATAATTTAGATCTTTTCGTTTTTCAAGTTCCTCAATTTTCAATAAACCTTCAGTAAAAGAGCTTGTTTCAAACAAACGTTCAAGTATTTTTAATTCTTTCATTTTTTAAGAAATGCTCCAAATTTAATGATTATTCAAAAATATTATTTACTATATTTAAAAATATAACCCTTAAAACCTTGGTGGTTTTCTTTAAAATATTGAAATATTTCAGTGATTATATATTAAACTCTTTATTCCTAAGAAAAACGGGAAATCGGACAAAAATATTGAGTAAAATATGAAAATGTATTCTTATGGTACATTTTCTTTATGAAATTAAATAAAAAATAGAAAAAAGTCCCTAAAAATTATCTTATCTCTTTTCTAATATCTCAGCTTTCTTCTTTTTGGCTTCTTCCACTCGAGCTTCACAACTTCGTAGATTATGTTCTGCTGAACGAATTGCATCTTTAAATGTTTTATGAGCTTTCTTTAAAGCTTTATAGGCTAAAAAGACATCACGATCCAGATCTGCGTCATCTTCTTTAGAGTCATAAATATCTTCTTGGGCTTCTCGGGCTTCACGGATTTCAGTATAGTTATCTTTTGCTTGATTAAGTATATTTATTACTTCAGTTAAATTCTTTTTCTCTTTTTCTAATGTAGTTTCAGCATTTTGGCGTTCAACTAAAGATTGTTCAGCTCCTTCCTTGTCATCAGTAGCATTTCTAAGGTCCATCTTATTATTAGTCAACTCTTTTTGAGCTAGTTTTACCTCTTTATCTGCAAAATCACTTTCTTCCTGAGCTAATGTTTGATTATCTCGCTTTTCTTCATAAATTTTTTGAGGTTCAACAAGAGATTCTGTTAATTCTTGCATTTTTTGCTCGATTTCATCAAGTTGTTTCTGTATTGCAGGTAGATCTGGTTGATTCTCGACGAGCTGGTCCAAAGTTTTTTGAGCTTTGTTCACTTTTGATTGTACACTCTTCGCATCCTTTAGTTCTGCGTTATACTGTTTAATTTTAACTTCAGTGGTATTAATTGCATCTAACACAGTATCTACATTGGCTTGATCTACTGGATCTTGTTTTTTCAAGACTTTTAGTTCCGACTTTTTCTCTTTTAATAATGATTCAGCTTCCTTTAATTTACTTGCTCCTTTAGAAACGGAAATTACTTCACTTTGAATCATTTTTGCTTCCTCTAATGAATCCTTAGCACCGTCAAGTTCTTGCTGTTGATTATTTGCTTTTTCATATGAGGATTTGATCTTCTTATAGTCCTTTTGAACTTTAACCAATTCTTTTTCAACCTGATCCAGAACTGATTTCGCATCTTCTGTTTCTTTTTTGGCTTCTTTTAACACTACTTCCTTTTCTTCAAGGATTTTCACTTTTTCTGCAAGTGATTTCTCTGAATTGGTTACGGTATCTTGAGCTGCTTTCATCTGGTCTTCAAATAATTGAATATCTTTTTCAATTTCATCAACAGTTTTTAAAGTAGCAAGAAAATCAGTAGCGCTTTGAACTTCCTTTGAAGCATTATCATATACAACTTGTGCCCTTGATAATTTTTCTTCTGCTTCCCTTTCTTTTTGTCTTGCCTTTTCTAGCTCAACATAACTAAGGTTTTCTATTTCAGCGGTTTCAATTAATATTAGAGCTGAATCTAATAAAGGCTGTGCAGCTTCAGCGCGTTCTTTGAGCGAAACTACATCCGATTCCAAAGCTTCAATTTTTCTTTCTATTTCTTTAACATTTTGTTGAATTTCCAGAAGTCGTGCTCGTTTGGATTTAGCATCTTCAAGAATGGATTTCGTTTCATTCCATTCAGGTAATAACTTTTCAATAGTTGATTTTGTGCTTGTAATTTTAGCATTAACCGATTTGATTTGAGATTTTAGATTGTTGTATTCTTTAAGCGAATTCTTATAATCTTCCTTATTCTCTTTTATCGATTCTTCATCTAAAGACCCATCTTCATTGAATACATCTTCTGGCTGAATAGGTTCTTCTAATCTTGAAAATTCTTGTTCTATGCCTTCTAATTTGGCTTCCTCTTCGGAAATTTGATTTTCAAGTTTATTTTTCTTATCATCGATAGATGTAAAATTATCCTCAATTGTAGTATCAAGCTCATCCACCTCTATCTGAGCAGTTTTTTCGCTTTTCATCAATTCTTTAAGCTCTATTTTTGAGTTTTTAAGATTTTCAACAGCTTTGTCATATTTAGCTTTTTCCATACCTGCTTCCTTTAAGTTTTTCTGTGCAATTTCGAGCTTTTCCTTTGCTGATTTTTCTTCTTCAGCTTCTATTAGAGTGTCAATAACTGCATCTTCTTCTTCGCCACCTACAATTACAATTTTCTTTTCCAACATGTAATCATTCAAAGTTGTTGTTATGATTTCTTCATTTTCAATTGTTTGTAGTAATCTATCTTTATAGCGTTGACTAATCTCAATTAGCATGGCTTTAGTCTCTGGAGTAGTATAGGTTGATTTTCGAATGAATCCACGACGTTCCATAATCCATTTACTATACCAGAAATAAAATCCGAGGTATACAAATGAAACTATTACACCTGTTCCCAAATTTAGAACGCTTTGACTAGTTCCACTTGCAATTAAAGACCATTGTCCACCCCAATACGAAGTAACAAAAATAAACAGAATAATTACTAAATTAAATTTTGTAATCTTTGTACTTTGAACTGATTGAATTTTTTTGCCAAAGCCACGTACTAAATTTAGAATTGTGATTACCATCAACAATAAACTGGTAATCCAATCGAAAATTTGATAATACCATTCTACCGATGCTTCAGGATCTCCGGTTGTTATTGCTATTGTGATATATGTATTAATGATTAGGAAAAGTTTGATCCAGAGTAAAAACCAGAAAATTATATAGAATACTCCTGAATATACGTTAATAGTTTGGTTTGACTTGCTTTTCAGGTAAAGTTTCACCTGGTTTTGAGTAGTGGCTATTGTTATTCCGAATACAATAATTACCCAAATTAATATGCCTTGAAGCGCTTGATTTTCCCACCAAATTTCTGTGAAATAATCCCTAAAAAATACAAGAAATGCCGACTCATCTGTTCCAAGTGGATGAGTTAATAACCAATCGCTCCAGTAAAAATTATCAGGAGTAAAACGTTGAACGAACGCAGGCACTTGGTCCATTCCTTCGTAAGGTTTTGGAGTATCAAAATACAAGAATAGCCAAATAAATATTAATTGAAACACAAATGGCACAATAATATATACAATATTTAAGATCGTAGCGGTTCTATTCTTTGATACATTTGATTTTAATTCACGTTTGATTTGGAAACGAGCCTCAGATCTAATTGATGTTTTTTCTATGGTATCTTTCACGTATATAATTTGAATTATGTTCCAACCGAAAAATACGATTGCTAGTAATATACCGAATAATTCTTGATAATGAAGAAATGGTACTTGTTCAGCTCCTTTATCTACTAAGCTCCACCACAACAAACATACGGCAAATCCAATTCCTAATGATATCCCCGTAATTACAGCTTTAATTCCGACTTTTTCTTCAGCAAATATTAGATCGTGAAGTTTTTTCGAACGTGAAAGTAAAAATATAAAGGCAAACCCGATTATCAGCATAAATGAAATGGTTATTATTAAGAATTGGTTTAAATTGGTGATCCCCTCTTTTCCAAGGAATTTTATACCAGCCTGGCCCTCTTCGATTGGGATTGTTGTAAAAATACCAATTAATACAGCTCCAACTATGAAAACAATGGTATATAATCGCACACGCTTATCAAAAACCTTTAAAAATTGACCTTCAATGATTTCCGATGTTTTTTTATTTAAATCTCTCTGTTTTTCCTTAATTTTTTCTTTAAACTTCTTTTTTTCGAGTTTTTTCAACTCTTTTTCCGATAATTTTTCATCTAATGAACTTTCCCAATGTGGTTCAGGTTCATCAGTTGAAGATTCATCCTCGGATTCTTCAGCTTCTTCTTCAGCTTCTTCTTCAGCTTCTTCTTCGATTTCTTCAGTTTCTGAAGATCCACCTTCAGAATTATTTTCTTCTTCTTCCATTTAAATCACTATATGTGTTTTTAATTATTATTACAAATTTTATGATGTAGATATATAATAAGAATCTTCTTATGAAGGTTATTTAAATAAAAATAGAAAAAAAAAGGATTAGGCTTTCTTTGCTTTATAAACTTCCTTTCCAGCACCACTGAGTGCTTTTGGTAAGGCTTTACTGTATGCTGCCTGTTCAATCTTATCTTTTGACTCAATTGCAGCCCTTAATTTAGATAAAATATGAGTTAGTTCGATTTTAGTGGCTTCTGATAGAAAAGCTGCATCATCAATCAATAATTTATCTGCACGCCCCATATATAATTCGAGGATCTCTTTTTGAACTTTGCGTTCATTACGCTTAGCCTTCTGGATATTACCGCTAATTGCCATTGCAGTTCCCGCTTTAATACCTGCTTCAACAATCATAAGCTGTACATTTCTATGACCACCTACGACTTCCATCAGGCGCGAAATATTTTCTCCTCTGTTAATTGCATTATTTGAGCCAGGTTCATCAATAGCACCACGACCTCCGCACATCTGAACAATTTCATAAGCAGCATGATGAGATAATTTGGCAGTTAGGTATTTACCTTGTGCAGCCATAATTGCAGCTGATCCTTCGTCCGTTGGGTTTGGTTTTTCCCCTCTGTGAATCTTTTCACCAACCTTTTTATCATAAAAATCAGCAACTTGTAATGCAAATGCAGTATAAGCTGCAGTTTTTGAGTATAGATCATCTAAAACATGGCTGATTCCTTGATATTTGAATAAAGATTTTCCAAATTGATGGCGAATTTGAGTGAAAATTGCTCCGTGGGCAACACTATGCCAAAGTCCTGCAAGTGATCCGGATATAATTGCAATGCGTTCAGGTGTCAAACCACTAAATAGTCTTCGATATCCTAGTCCTGGAGCGGCTAAGATTCGTTCTGCTGGAGCATTAACATTATCATAGGTTACTTTTGCTATTCCCACCCCTCTACCGGCAGGAATATGTAGTCGTTCAGTTTTTAAACCAACATCACCTCTTTCAAACATGGTCAACATCATTGTTCGGCGAGGATTGGATATATCTGTAACTCCGTATGTGCTAAAGTAATCTGCAACTGCACCATTTGTGGTATATACTTTGACCCCATTGTATGTTACTGAGCCATCATCTTGCATTGTCGCTTTCATTTTCATATTGACAGCATCTGAACCGTGTTCTACCTCAGTAATACCAATACCACCAACCTTAGTTCCTCGATAAATTTCTTTTAATGCTTTTTCTTGAAGTTCATTTCTGTTTGGGTTATGATATAATGAATTTCCCACCAAGATTGCGGATGCGGTGGCAGCAAAATCAACTTCAGGGGCCATTCCATTATTGGCTAAACTTAACAATATTTGATGTTTACAACTTCCGGGCACTCCATCATACGAATTCATTCTTTGGAGCATGTAATGTTCTCCCATCTTAGGTAGCATCTCATAAACGTCTTCTAAATCGACCTGTTTCTGCAATTTAAGACATACTTCTTGAAAACCTAAGAATATATCTTTATCTTCTTTATTAAGAAGAGGGAGGATGTTTGTATTGATGAAAGAATAACGATTTTTCAAAGCTAAAGCCTTTTCGTAATTTTTCTCAAGCATTGTTCCATATACTGCATCTTTTAATTTCATAAATATTTTCAACTCATAATATTAATTTGTTATTGTTATCAGAATTTGTGCCTAAATAAGCATATTTTCTTTTTTTTGAAGTAAAATCGGTAACATCTAGACGTGTATTTGATGAAAAATTTAACTTCAATTTGGTACAAAGCCCTTATCAATTCCAGAATA
>JAUWOE010000294.1 GCA_030612265.1 Promethearchaeum sp. | reverse complement strand
TATTGTGCTGGAATATTGTGCTTAATCGGCGCTTTGGGATATCTCCTTTTAGGAAATTTATCAAAAAAACGTCTTAAAACTCAGAAAATAGAAGTGAGTGCCAAAGAATTAAAATAAAATCAGGTTTGTTGTTGTTAGTTGGTGCATTTCCAAAATTTATTAAATGAATATCGAAAAAAATTATGTGAAAAAATAATTCATTTCCCATATAGTTCGATCCATCGCAAAATCATACCAGACGGTTATCCACAAACATACCAGCACTATAATAATACCCCATGCTTTTTTGGAACGGAACACCTCCAATAAAGTCATCATTATCAAGATGATAAAGACTAACATGATCGGAGGAAGAAACAGAGTAGTATCCCTAAAATTCCGAAATTGGTAAAATCGTAACATGAAATCGAATTCATTATTAATCTGGAGACTTTGGTTTAGATTGATGGAAATGATCAAGAAAAGTCCTAGTGCTACTGCTGAGGTGAAACCGTAAATAAATATAGTTTTCTTCTTGGATAGTGTTGAAGTTTGCAGGTCCATTGTATTCAATCGATTTGGAACATGTGAATGAAATTCCCGAATTATAAATAAATAGCCAAGGAAATTTAGTAGTCCATACATTAGACCTTGAAATTCACTAAAAATAAATGCAAGTTTTAAAAATAACAATGGGAGCAATATCTCATAATATCCAATGATCATTATTAGATTCAAAGCATTCAACAATAAATTCCATATATTTGCAGCAACAATGATTACCACTCCTGTGGAAACTTGAATTCCTGATGATTTCTTTAGATATATACCAAAAAAAATCCAGGTTCCGATATTCAATGCATTGGAAATACCGAAAAATCCCCATTCAATCCATAAATAATACCACTCTTTGGAATCGAAGACCTGATTCCAATTGGGCATAAAACTATGGTAAATAAAACTAGATGAGAAATTCCAGATGGTCAATAGCAAGAAGAATAATATTACCCACGGTTTTGGTTTTGGCGGATCACTTACACCTCTTAATTGAAGAATCCGGATAATGAACAGTAAGGTAACCAACGTGATAAGAATTCTTAAACCCAGATATGAGTAATTAAAAACCCTTACAGCCAAATCTTCAAAAAAAACCCAATCATCCAGAATTGGATAAAACAGATTAATAATATAAAGTCCTAGAAGTACGAAGGTTGCATTTCGGAGTTGGTGGATTCGATGGGTTCTGTGGATTTGAGATTTTTTTACTTTCATTGAATTTCCTTTGCTATCTTTCTCTTCCGAAACCCGAACGTATTCATCTGGGGATTCATTCATAATATCTCTAGTTTCTACATTTAGAGTCCTTTCCAGAGGAATTATTCCTTTCTTTTTCCGTATCCTATTACTCAGAATTATTGATATGGAAGCTGTTAAGCCGATCAACAACGGTGTCAGGGGAATAAGGTAATATTTGTAGATAGATGCAAAATTCATATAATTGAACACCTGAGATTCGGTTTGTTGGGTGTGAATGGTAAAAAAATTGGTTCCCATTCCGCGAAATTCGGTACTTTGGATGTACTTATCATCCCAATATTCAATATGCATTTCACAATCTTCACCTGGTTGAATATTCAAAATTGACAGTTGAATGGCAAATTCAGCTATAATATCCCCCTGTCCGGATGATAAAGTATTCGTGCTAACACATTTCACTTTACTCTCATCAATTCTATGATCAACCATGATATCATATTCGGATGAAGCCCAAACAATGAAATCCTCTCTTCCTTCCAGAGATGAAAAATTGATAGTTGTGTGTCCTGATCTGTCAATAAATTCTACATCGTGAATTTTTAGCGCAAAGAGAAGATATTTTGCATCATTCTTAAAATAGAGATCCATCTGCCGATCTGACTCATAACTCCATAAATAAGAAGAATTTCTCACATTAAACCATATCTGTGAATAGTCGGCATCTTCCCACTCTCCTTCATCTAAAATACCATCAATGGTTACGGTTTTGGTAGCTTCGGGGGAAGATATATCATTAATTTCGACAAAACTTGTTCCAGAAGCAGCCCCCCTGCCCAAAAACAGAACAAAGAAGATAAACGTTGTCGTCAGTGCTATGAGTATATATTTTTTTTTCATTTTTATCTCACGTAATTATTTTTAGAAGTCTTTTGTTTTAATTTCAGCCTCAATATTAATAAATATTTAGGAAATTTCGATAAGTTCTTTGAAGGACTTGTAGTTGGGATCAAGCTTCTAAAAGAAGAAATTCAGATAATATTGAGTCATGGCTAATGAAATTAGAAGAAAAAGGGTGTACTATTGCAAGAGAATGATTATTATCACAAAAATTCTTCTTTCTAAAGTGGAATTACCTGCATCTGCGAAAAATTCTTATCTTGAATTTGATTATAAAACCAATTTTGCACAAGTAATTCCAAGTTAAAACGATTACAGATTTCCTTCATTTAATAATTGATTTTAGCATCAATAAAGATGGTTCCTCTTCAAAACGATGAAAATATTCAAAATTATGCCCCATTAAAATTTTTTCAGCATTTTTATTATTGATAATATACCAAACCAAGCCTTTCCAATTATAAACCCAATACTCCTGGTTAAATCGATATAAAGTTTTATTTGAAGTAATGTAAACTTCATCTTCTTTTGGTAAAATCATAGGTTAATCACATTTCTTAATCTATTATTGTATTTCAAATCCTACATTTCTTTAAAAAAATGGGCAAGTATAGTCGAAAACAAAGATTTCTAAAAATCTTGTGTGTAGGATTTTTCTCTAATATTCTTCTTTGAAGGGTTCGGGTGCTAAATCATAACCATACTTTTTCTAGATTTTTTCCCTTCTTGTTTCCTTTCTTTTAAGTTTAGCAAAACTTAATGGAATTTTCATTGTTCAAGAAAATTAACTAAATTATTGGTAACTTAAGTATTATTAAAATAAAAAACGAATCTTTTTATTAAATAATTTTAAAATAAATAATGAAATAATGCGAGTTAATGATTTAAAGTTGAAGTAGTTGATTGATTATGATGGAAGAAAGCGGAATTAGAAATTCAATTACTGATTATATATATTTAATAAGAGTTGAAAAATTCTCAAAATCTGGTTTAATAAAGTTATTTAAAAATCCAGACATGGATATATCTCATATTCAAAAATTGAATAAAGAAAATATATCTAAATTACTTCTTAAGAAATCTACTAATATAAAACTAACAGATTATCAAAAAATAGACTCACTTTTCCAACTTACTAAAAATGATGAGAATTATAATGAAATTAATGAAATGGTAAAATATTGTAATGATCATGATATAAATATAATAACTCCTCAATCCAAAAATATTCCTCGTATTTTTAAACCAATAAAAGTTAATTACAGAGATTTAATCTTTTATAAAGGAGAAATTTTAGATTCTGATTATTTCTCATATTCTATTTGCGGAACGCGAAATCCTACCCAAGACGGAATATATAAAACAAGAGCAATTGCAAAATTCCTTTCTTCTAAAGGATTGACTTTAATAAATGGGTTTGCCAAAGGTATTGACATTGAGGCATATATTGGTGCAAAATCTGTTAATGGGAGATATATTGGAGTTTTAGCATCAGGAGTTGAAAATATATATTCACCTGAAAATAGAAAGTATGTTAGTGAAATATTATTGAATGGCGCTTTAATATCCCAAAGATTACTAAAAGATCGAGTAAATCGCTATTCTTTACAAATGAGAAATAGATTTTCTGCTCAACTGTCTCTGGGAAGTATTTTTATTGAAGGTAATTACAAATCTGGAACAAAATGGCAATTTAAATTTGCCAGGGAATTTGGATTGCCCACCTTTTATCTAGAACCCCAAAATTGGTCCCATGAAAACTCACATATTCCTAAACTAATTAAGGATGAAGGCGGAATTCAAATTAGGAATGATTTGTCAAATTTAGATGAAATATATCAAATCCTAATAACAAATAACACTTCTCGACAAAAAGTGACCCAAATTGAAAAGAACGCAAT
>JAUWOE010000255.1 GCA_030612265.1 Promethearchaeum sp. | reverse complement strand
CACGTATACGGATTGAAGGAATACTCAACTGTCCAGTGATTGTCTCGGAAGGATTATTGAAATGTGAAAAGATACTTCTATAAATTAATATTCATTGCCGTTATTTTAATCATTTAATTTAATTTAGTTATTTTCTTAATTGTGGAATACTTTATTTTCTTAATTATGGAATACTTTAAGGGTGTCGAAATTATCGACAAGGAAATAAAAACTAAAGTAACAACAGAGCAAGTTTACAAAGTATTTAATCAATTTATGCGTCCTCTGATTTCAAATGAGGAATTTGCATTTCTTGAAAAATTGGAGAATTTTTTACTGAAAGAAGTTGAGCCAAAAATAGATTATGCGAAGGACGTTTACGACTTGTTTCCTATTCTAGGAAAAGGAAATTACATGCAACGTTTAAATAAGCACGGTGATATGAAACATTATGGTATGCGTTACGAATTACTTTTAGCAATGGCAATCTCTATTCTTGACCCGGAACTCGATCTTGCACGAGTTGTTTCTGGATTAATCTTTACAAATCCGATTTTTCTCCACGGTAAAAGTGATCGAATGAAAAAAATATTAGATGAAGTTTTATCTGGGGAAAAAATAGGATGTATTTGCATAACTGAACGAACTCAGGGTTCTGATGCAGTAAATATGAAATTATTAGTTACTAAACATGAAGATTTCATTACAATTACCGGAGAAAAAATTTTCACAACCAACGGACCTAAAGCGGATTATTTTGTCGTATATGGTGTTTCTGATGTTAATAATCCACGAAAAACGATGTATCAAGTTATAGCTGAACGTAAGTTTGATGGATTGGATACTCATCGTTTAGCAATTAATTCTGTTCCCAGGGTTCACATTGGTCAGACTCTCTTTAATTCTGTAAAAATTCCTTACAAAAATATTATAGGAGGAATGGGTCAAGGGTATGCAAATTTATTCTCAGGTTTGGTGGCAGAGCGAGATACGATTGTGGGATCTAGCTTAGGTGTAAGTTGGTTATCTTTAATCACAGCTTTAATCTATACCAATTTTCGAGAACAATTTAAAATGAAAGTATATAAATTTCAGGCAGTTTCATTTCCAATAGCAACACTAGCTTCTGAATTAGTTGCAGCAACAGTTTTAGGATTAAGAACTGGGTCTGAATACAGAAAATTCCTTGAACATCCTGAATTTAAATTCATCAGATATAATGCTGCATTTAGTTCTGGTGCTAAAATCGTATGTTCGCGACTAGCTCATCGATGTGCATATGAAGCTCAACATATATGCGGTGGTGTTGCATTTACAGATAATCTTAAATTGGAAAAAGCCGCTCAAATTAGTAAGTTGCAAGAAGTTATCGGAGGAACTCGCAACATACAATTGTTTTTGGTTAGTAATGTAATAAAGAACATTTTGAAGAATATTGATTGAAAAACTTTTTTTAGATTTTCATTTTTTTTAATATTTAATTTTCCTCGGGGTATTTAAAATTCCATTGATCTCTCATGGTATCCATCGTCTCCATAATTGTTAAAGATTCATCAAGTGACATTATATCACTTTCCAATTTTCCATTTTTTAAGCATTTCATTACTTCCAATGCTTCGAATTGATATCCTGGTTTTTTATAGGGAAATTCAATATGCTCCAATTTTTTTCCATTCCAATAATCCATTTTCCAAGGTCTGGAAAAATTCATGATCTCGATATATCCCTTCGTTCCGACAACAAGGGCATTGTGAGGGGGACATAATTGGGTTGAAGAAGAAAGCATTGAAACGGCACCACTCTCATATTCAAAAAAATACGAGGAAAAGATATCGACTCCGGTTTCTCCCATAGTAGCTGCACTTGTGATTTTTTTGGGTGGTCCAAGTATCATGCTTGCAAAGGAAATCGGATAGATTCCGAGGTCCAATAGCGCACCTCCAGCTAATTTCGGATTAAACACTCGATGTTCTGATCCATGGGGCATGTTAAATCCAAAATCCCCTTTGATCAACCGGACTTCTCCAATTTTGTTTTGTGAAATCATTTCGCGTAAATTGACCATGCATGGAAAAAATCTCGACCACATAGCCTCCATCAGAAAAATTTGATCTTTTCTGGCAATGGATATTAAAATTTTCAATTGCTCGGCATTTATCGTAAATGCTTTTTCACATAAGACGGGTTTCCCATTTTCCAAGCATAATTTAGTGTTTTCAAAATGAAAATTATGGGTTGTGGCAATATATATCACGTCCACTTCCGGATTGTCGACCAGTTCTTGGTAATTGGTATATTTATATTTTACGCCATATTGTTTCCCAAATTTTTCCGCTTTTCCTGATTTGGACGCAACGGCGATTATCTGCGCATTGGGAATAAGACTTAAACCGCGAGCAAATGAATGGGCGATATTCCCGCATCCAAGTATTCCCCAATTAGTTTTATCGTTCATAATATTAGTATTATTGTTTTCGGGTAATAAAATTTTATTAGATTTCCATTTTTTTTATTTGGATATAGTGGTTTTTTAGACCACCTTTAAGATACATTTTTGATGTAAATTCGGAAGAGCTTATTTATAGATCATAAACAGACAATCATACATGGCGGATTTAACTAAAAAAATTACGCGTCGCACAAAATTTGCTTTCGCTACTGGTGATTTTGGCGATACTTTGGCATATCAATCATTTTCCTTTTTGGTATTTACCTTCTATTTCACTTTAGTGAAATTAGATGTTAGATGGATAACTGCTGGCTATATAATCTGGTCTTTATGGAATAGTATTAATGATCCACTCATCGGATGGCTTTCCGATTGCACGAAAAGTAAACTCGGTCGTCGTATTCCTTGGATGATCGCTGGAACCTTTCCTCTTGCGTTGATCATGATTTTAATGTTTACTCCACCGCTTTTAAGCGATGATGTAGTGAAATTTCTTTATTTTCTTTTTATGTTATTTGTGTTCGATTTTGCTTACACGAGTTTCAATGTCAATTATAATTCCATGTTTTCAGAAATGTTCATTTCCATGGAAGAACGGAGTAAAGTGGGTCAAATACGTATTCTTTTTGCTATTTTAGGAGTTATTGTTGGTTTTGTCGTCCCTACCTTCATTATAACGGATCTCACGAATCAATATGAACATGATTATACCCAAAACCAGTTCATTCTCAATGGTATAATCGCTGCAATCTTCATCTGTCTTGCTTATTTTGTAGTCCTTAAATGGGGTGTCAGAAAAACACCAGAGTTTTCTAACGATGCCATAAATGCCCCATCTTTTAAAGATTCTTTAAAATTCACTCTTCAAAATAAAGCCTTTTTAATTTACATGATCCCTGCATTAGGAACATGGATTGTCATTGGAATCCTCCCCACAATTATTCCGTTATGGGCAACACACGTCCTCAAAATAACGGAGACTGACTCCATTTTAACTGGTGTATTACTTTTAGTAACATTTCTTGTAAGTGGCATCAGTACTCCAATTTGGGTCAAAATCCGTCAAAAATGGGGTGCTCGAATGGCAGGACTGGCTGGAGTTGGGACATGGATAGTTACTATTCTGGGTTTTCTGTTTGCACACGATTTTCCCACCGCTTTAATTACCATGATGTTAAATGGCATTGGATTGGGCGGTACTCTTTATTTTTATGATCAGTGTTTAGCAGAAATCATCGATGAAGATGAAATCACTCATGGAATTCGGCGGTCTGGTGGTTATTATGGCATGATTAATTTCATTATTCGGTTATCCGGGATTTTTAATTTCTTAATGATTGGGATAGTTTTTAGCGGCTCTGAATGGGCTACCTACACACCAAATCCTTCTGTTGATACGTTAGCTGGAATTCAGTTCCTATTAAGTTGGTTTCCCTTTATAGTATTAATTCTTAGTTTTATTGGTCTTTGGTTTTATCCAATTAAGGGAGAACGATTAAAAGAAAATCGAAAACGTTTAACGGAATTACATGCTAAAAAAAGAGAAGAAAAAATCTAAGGATTTTGTTTATCAGGGATACCTTTTTTTACGTTTATCCCCCATTCCACAAGAATTAATATTAAAAATGACAATCCTATTATGTACCAATAAGGATTTCCAAAATTGGTGGTAGAATCTCCCCAAAGAAGGGGTTTTTCACTTGCTGAATAAGAAAGAATCCCATTACTCACGTTTATGTCATATTTATAGCGTTTGATCCATTGATCATTTCCCATCATAAAACTATAATTTTCATCAGGCAAATAGGGATTTGAGTCAGGAACAGTGCCATTAAAATCTAACATTCCAAATGTCCATTGAAAATGATGAATCCCGGGATATATTGAAGTTGAACTACAATACAATCTACCATACTCTTTCTCACCGATGAAATAACTTATTAAAACAAAGGTAGAATTTCCGGATTGTGCGATAGAATATGGAAATCCAATAAAATCACTGCTTGATTGATATTTAATGCGGAAAGGACCTGGGTTCCAAATTTCGAAATCAATTGTAAATTTAATATAGGTTTCATTATATTCTTCTTGAATAGTTTTATTAGTAAATTCAATTGATTCAATCCAAGAGGAGAGATGATTATCATCATCCAGATCTAAGAAATTATCCCTACAACTCATAGCAGAAAATATTGATATAATTATAAATAATATTAGTAAGGTTAATTCAATTCTGCGGAAGTTTTTTCGTCGAAATATAAGTAGTTTCATAAATAAATTCACTCCAAGTTGAATTTTATTCATATTTATGTCAAACTACTATAAAAAGGTTTGTTGATAGCTCTTTTTTGTCGTATGAAAGAAATTCATACTTGAAAAAATAATTAAAAACAATTGAATTATTCATAAATTAATGATAAAAGAAGAATATCTAACTGCCGAGAATCATGTAGAAAAAATTAAAGAATGGAAAAATGAATTAAATAAAATTCGAGATTATGAGAAATTTCATTTTGAAATAGAAAATTCTGCGTTACTCGTATTAGACATGCAGAATATTTTTTTATCACCTTCTTCCCATGCTTATATACCATCTTGCAAGGATATTATGCCGATCATCAACTCTCTTATTAATTATTTTGAGAATCACAATCGTCCAATTTTCTTTACACGTCATATTAACAGTGAGGATGAAAAAGATCTAATGTTAAAATGGTGGAAATCTCCAATATCCTTAGAGGATCCTTTATCTTCAATATCTACAGATTTACATGTAGGATCCAGTGAAATTTTAATTAAAAATAAATACAGTGCCTTTATCAACACAAACTTAGAAGATATACTCAGAAAAAAAGCCATAAAACAGGTATTAATTTCGGGTGTGATGTCGCACTTATGTTGTGAATCCACAGCTCGTGAAGCATTTATGAGAAATTTCGAAGTGTTCTATATTATT
>JAUWOE010000262.1 GCA_030612265.1 Promethearchaeum sp. | reverse complement strand
TACGTCTAAAGAATTTGATGAAATGTTTAATAGTTACAAACTTATAGCTATTGATGCTATTGGTGAAGGCATTGTTCTATTTGGAGAAGAGTTTATAAGGCCATATAAAGAGAAACATGCAGATTTTATTCGTAGAGGTATGAAAAAATTAACATGTACTCTGATTCCACCATTAGAATAAAATTTTTTTATAAATTTATTATGTTCAAATCCCCAGAATTTTTTTATTGAAATGCATTGTATCAGGCAATGATACGCTTTATCTTGGGGAGATATTGAAAATTCACTGTGATGAAAATGTAATCACTGATGGTAAACCTGATGTTCTAAAAATTAATCCGTTTGTTTTCATTTTCCCGAATAATAGGTTGTATTCATTGGGTAAAAGGATAGGAACGGGTTGGAAAACCGGTAAAAATTATAAAAAGTAATGGTTAATAAAAATGAAAAACTTAAAACTTAAAATGAGAAAACTTATTTTTGAACATTTATATAAATGATATTTTTTATATTTTTTATATTTTTTATATTTTTTATATTTTTTATATCATATAACCGTTAAATTTTTTAGAATAAATGATATTAATTATATCATGAGTCAAATAAATTTCCGCATCAATAATGAGGATATGAAAGTCGCCAAGATGATATCAGAGATTACAGGAATTTCACTGGCAGAAATTGCAAGAAGGGCATTTCTTAAAAAATTAAAACCCGAGAGAATAGATATTGCCTTCAATTTATTAAAAAAGGGAAAATGCGGATTTAAAAAAGCTTGGAAGATTTCAGGTATGGAATATAACGAATTTCTATCAGAATGGACAAAAAGAGACGCAAAAGAAATAATTCCAGAAGAAGTCATGGAAAAACATTTAAAATGGGCTTTAGATTACGATATAAAGAAGTTAATGAAGAATTCCGAATAAATTTGTTAGAATGCTTAAATTCATTTGGATGATTATCATGCTGCTCGCTTTTGATACCTGCTCTTTACTTCGTGTTCAAAATATTTTCAAAACAATCGATATCGACTTACGCTTAATTTTAAAGGAATTCAGACTCGTTATTACTAAGGAATTAAAAAAGGAATATTCAAATTATAAACTAGAAAAATTTTTCTCGTTCAATTATATCTTTATTCCTCTCTCTGTAGAAGAAAGAAACACCAAAATTTCAAAGTATCTCTTGGAATTATTTGATTCTGCTGACCAAGATCTAATTATCATTGGTATTAGAGATAAAGTAACCATAGTTACTGATGATAGAGATCTATTCGATCAGGGCTTAATACTAAATATCCCCACTTTTCAGTTATGGTCATTCTTGATGAGCTTGGTTAGGGATGGGCTGCTATCAAAAAATCAGTTCCACAAATGCTGGAAATTATGGGAAAATGAGAAAAGGTACTCTAAAACAACTTTGAAATTGATGAAAAAAACTCTGGCTTTACTATAAATTGCATTTAGAAAACGTAATACAAAATTTTTTTTTATTATGGTGAATGAGTTTCAACCTGATAAAGCTCGCCATTAACTCTATCAATAATCTTTAGGAATTAATCCACATCCTCATATAGAGTTTTTTCCATATTTGATAAATTTGTCAATCATTATTAGTCCTATTGGATTTATTAAAAATCCATTTCCAGAGGGGTAAAAAATGAATTATTTTCCCTTTATATTCTTTTTTGGCTTCATAGGTCCACGAAATAATTAAAATCTTATTACATCCCAATTCAGAACTCGCTTTTAGTAAATTATCTATTTCGCGATCTGGTATGTTTTTTTCATCATGAATTTCGCACACTTGAATTAACTGAATAGTTTTCCCAGATTTAAGTAACACAAAATCTATTTCGTGATTATTGTAGTCCGACCAATAATATATTTGATCACATCGATTCCAATATAATTTTCTGCGTAAAAGTTCTATTGCAACGAGATTTTCCATTAAACGTCCTCGATCTTTTGTAATTCTGGTCGAAATAACGTCAATGATCCCGTTATCGATTGCATATATCTTTTTTGGCGATAAAATTTGGGTTTTTAGTTTAAATGAAAATTTTTCGATCGTAAATATTATGTAAGCTTCTTTTAAATAATCTATATATTTTTTAATTGTATGTATATCTTGAATCGCGAATGTTTTCTTTAATTTGGTATATGTAAACAAGTTCGCAAAATTCTCAATTAAATACCGAGCAATGTCTTTGAATTCATTTATTTTTTTTATTCGGTGTCGAATAATAATATCCTTTTCAATAATATTACTATAGATATTTTGCACAATCATCTTACCGAATTTATAATACTCAGGAAACCCTCCCTTAATCATGTATTCATCTAACTCTTTGATTATTTTTGCTTTACCCGAGGTAGAATAAACTAATTTAAAACGACTGGTTTCATTCATAATATCGAATTTTTTAAGTTGGAGCACTTCTTTAAAAGAAAAAGGAAGAAGAACAAAATGTATATAGCGTCCTGTCAAATGTGTTGATAATTCTCCAGAGAGTAAATTCGCATTACTTCCAGTTATTATTACCTTTTTAGTTCGTCTGAGTCGATTTACAAAAAGCTCCCAACCAAAGATATTCTGAATTTCATCAAATAAAAAGAATTCGATATCACCAAATAACTGTTGGCTTGCTATTAGGATATCATTCAAATTTTCGGCTTTAAGCGATATTAACCGTTCATCATCAAAATTAATCGCTAAAATTTTCAATTTTTTGCTGGTAAATCTTGCTAATGTCGATTTACCAGCCCGTCTCACACCTAAAATTGCTACAATATTGGGATAACTTAGCGCTTTTTTTATCTCGTTTATTGGAAAATCACGCTTTATTATTTCGAATGAGTTGAAAATTTCATCCAATTCTTGTTTTTGATCAATGATGATATTTTTCCACAGTTCTATATCCATTAATAACATTCCATGAGATTTGTTTAATAAATTAAAAATAAAATATGTATATAAATGTTCGTTAATCTTTGTGATTATAAATCACTAATTTTAATCTAATCTTTGTGATTACAAATCACTAATTTTAATCTAATCTTTGTGATTACAAATCACTAATTTTAAACTTCGAATATGATGGTATAAATTTCTATGGGGGATGAGTGTTTAAATTATATAATGATTAGATGTTTTACCATCCCAACCACCTTATAGAGGATTTTTAACCTAACTTGATTTTAAAATCTGCTGGATTTCTTCAATGAACATAGGAATATCAACTTTCATTGAATAGCATGCTCATATACTATTCGAGAATCAACCTTTCCATATACATGAACCAAAAAGTTCCAGATTTTTTTCAATTCTTTAATTCTTTAATTACCTCTACATGTATTTTTGGTATTTCTTGCCTCGTGTTAAGTGTCAAATTTCAATTTATTTCTATTTCTATTTCTATTTCTATTTCTTATCCCAATTTTATTCGTTCTTTAAATATTTCGCTCAAAAAAAATATATGTGTGAGCAAAAATGGCCGAATACTCTGAAAATCGGGGCAATGAAAAATCCAATGGAAAAGATAGAGACTCCAGAAACCAATCAAATCGGGAGATGGACTATTTCGGTGAAAACCCTGAAAAATTAGACAAAATTCTCGCAGATAATACCAAAGATAGAAAGACAGAGCAAAAATTTGATTATTTCGGAGAGAATCCTGAGAAATCGGATAAAATTCTATCCCTATCTCATAAAGAAAAACTCAAAGATACAAAATTGAACGATCCCACTAAAGAACCTACCAATTTCATTACTCTTAGAAAATCTTGAAAAATCTTTGAAAAAAAAAATCTACCTGAAATTCAACCTTACGCAGAAAAACCTGAAAATGAGAAGCTTTATCACAACCCACCTCGAATAACTGATATGTACACAGCAGACGGAAGAAAAGTTCAAGTCAAAATTTATCCTGATGGAAGAGTAGAAAGAGTGAGATTTTTAACTAAAGATCTTACTGGTAATGAAAAAAAGGGTCAAAAAGATGCATCTGCTAAACAAAAATCTATTTCTGAGCCTGCAAATAACAAATTATTCGAAAAAGACGCGCCAACTTTTAAATTGAATAAAAATCCAATTCCAAAAAGTGAGCCATATCGAATAAATAATCAAAATCCTAAAAATGAACCTAATTCAAAAAACCAGCCAAATACAAAAGATAAAACAGATCCAAAAATAAACTACCTGAAAATCCCGATAGTAAAAAACCCCGACATAATGGGAAAAATTCTCAATAATCCGCCTAAAAAACTTAAAGATATAGAGAATGTAACTAACAAAAAAGGCACAATGTATTACATTAAGAATCAAATTACCAATAAGCGATACATTGGTCAAACAACAGTATCAATAGATGAACGTTTAAAAGGTCATTTTAAAACTGCGAAATCTAATAGTGACACCAGATATAGTTAGATAAATTAGAAAAAAATTTATAAACTAAAAAACCGAGTATTATTATGAATCCAATAGATGAAATAAAAAAGCACCTTCCAAATGATGGAAGCAAATCTCTTCAAATTCTTCAATTTTCTGGTTTTACTATTCTCTCTGAACTAGGTCATGGTCATCAAGGAATTGTTTTTAAGGTGAGAAATAAAATTTTAAAAGAATTCGCATTAAAAATCTATTATCCATCAGATACAGATCCAAATATCTTAAAAGACGGTATCTCTAGGTTTAAAAATGAAGTACAAATATTATCCGGGATTAATCATAAAAATATTGTGAGGATCTTCACCGCAGGAACAGCTAAGTGGAACGAAGAAATAAAAGAATGGGTAGTTCTTGAGGAATTTTCTCAAACAGATAATCAACAAAATATAATTTATTTTTATATAATGAATTTCATTAATGGAAAAAATTTAAAAAAACTTTTTCCAATAGGAGATACTAGAATTAGGGATGATCTAAGAAATTTTGAATTATTAATTACACAAGTATGCACTGCTCTTTCTTATCATCATAAAATTGAATTAACTCATAAGGATATTAAATTAGAAAACATAATATTTTCAGTTGAAGATTCAAATTATATTATTGTGGATTATGGATTTGCCCGTAAAACTAACTTACCACCATATGATAGTGCTTCAACACATCCAAAAGTAGATTACATTGATTGGGCTAGTGTACGTGCAAACAAATATGAATTAAATGATATG
>JAUWOE010000204.1 GCA_030612265.1 Promethearchaeum sp. | reverse complement strand
AAATCGTAAATATTTCATCCTAAATAATGGTCATTTTGATACTACAGGCGCCAATATTCGAGCAGTTCATATTGAACCTATTAATGTCTTCAATAAATCAGTTGTACTTGAGCCTTTTCCACATAAAGATATGAATTTACGAAATCCCTTCAAAGGAAATATGGATATAAAACAGTTGGAAGAAATTATTATTCAAAAAGGTCCAGAAAGTATTCCTCTTATATATACAACTATTACTAATAATTCAGTAGCAGGTCAACCAGTATCTATGGCAAATATCAAGGCAGTTAAGGAAATTTCCGATAAATTTGGAATACCATTTTTCTTTGATGCTTGTCGATTTGCTGAAAATGCCTACTTTATTAAAAATTTTGAAGAAGGATTTAAGAATAAATCAATTCGCGAAATTGTAAAAGAAATGTTCTCTTACGTTGATGGATTTACTATAAGTTTGAAAAAGGATGGTCTTGGAAACATGGGAGGCGCTCTCTTTCTCCGCGATAATGGTAAATTTGTCCAGAAATATTCAATTAATGGAAAAAATATTGGGATCCGATTAAAGGAAAAACAGATAGTGACTATTGGTAATGATTCATATGGCGCTTTAAGTGGTCGCGATATTATGGCACTTGCAGTAGGGTTACAAGAAGTAGTAAAATTGCCCTATCTTAGATCCAGAATTGGTTTAACTCAATATTTTGCTAAAAAATTAGCAGAAAAAAACATTCCAGTTATTCTTCCTTCAGCGGGACATGCAGTTTATATTGATATGGATAAATTCTTTATTGGAACAGATATGAAAACGGAGGATTTTGGTGGCGTTGGCTTTACAATAGAATTACTAAAACACTACGGAATTAGGGCTTGTGAATTGGGACCGTTTGCATTTGAATGGGACCAAAGAACGGAAGAACAAAGAAAAGGCATTCTTAATTTAGTAAGATTTGCAATTCCAAGAAATGCATATAGCAGGTCTGACATGGATTATGCAGTTGCGGCGGTCTCAGAATTATTTAATAATAAAGATAATATACCAAAAGTTCGAATTGCACGAGGAGCAGAGCTAAGTCTTCGCCATTTTCAAACAGGATTGGAACCAATTTATCCAAAATCCTAATTTCAAATTCCTTTTTTTTTTGTTGCTTTTCCTACCTATTTCCAATTAATCATAAAAAAATATTTATTAGTTAACAATCAAAAATTGAAATATTGCCTTTTTTTAAGGCATCTCAATGGAGTTTATTTAAAATGAATGAAAAAGTTAAAATTATTCCACCAGAAATTGAAGAAAAATTAAGTCTTGAAAATACGTATAAAATTCTTAACTCACAGATTGATTTACTTCTAACTGATAAAGAAAAAGCATTTGTTAGAGAAGTTCAAGAGTTTTGTGTTGAACTCGAACCAAAAATTGATTTTTCTAAAGATGTATATGAATTATTTCCACACTATGGAAAACGAGGATTTATGCAAAGACTCAATCCATGGAAAGAATTCACAGAAGCGGGATGTAAATACGAAATACTTTTAGCAATAAATAACGGTATGATGGATCCTGAAATGGAACTTGCAAGAACAGCATCGAGCATTTTATGTGGAAATCCTACATATCAACATGGAACAACACCAGAAATCCAAAAAGTTCAAGATGAACTATGGTCGGGTGAAAAATTTGGTTGTATTGCCATGACCGAAGAAAATCATGGAACAGATACAGTCAATATGGAATGCCATGCGGACGTAATTGATGATGATGGATATAAATTTACTGGAACTAAAATATTTACAACAAATGGTCCAAAAGCCCATTATTTCTTAGGATACGCTTGTGTTGATAATGGAGATCCTAGAGGAACAATGGTACAAGCTTTGCTGAAAAGAGATTGGGGAATTACTACTGAAAAATTGGATATTAAAGTTGTAGACAGAGTTCATATCGGAAAAACCTATTATAACGGAGCAAAAGTCCCTAAAGAATATGTCCTTGGGAAACCTGGAAAGGGATACCACAATTTGTTTGATGGTCTTGTTCCTGAACGTTTAGTTATTACCGGTGCTAATTTAGGGATTTGCTGGGGTGCTTTAATTAACGGAATCATCTATTCAAATATGCGTAATCAATTCGGTAAACCCATAATGAAATATCAAGCAGTGTCTTATCCATTCGCAGATCTACTATACCGTGCTTCATCAGCGACAATGGCGGCTTTCAAAATTGCAGAAATTTATGATGAGAAAGTATTAAAAGCAGAACACGTTTCAAAGGAGATTAGTAAAGCTAGTGCACAATGGTCTGCTCAAATTAAATATTTATGTGCAAAACTTGCTGCAGAATGTGCCTACGAAACACAACAATTAATGGGTGGTGTTTCTGTTACGGATAATACAAGACTCGCACGATTAACAGGAGCTTCCAATATTCAAGAAGTTATTGGAGGATCACGCGGAGTTATGAAACTCATTATGAGTGGAAATCTGAAAAAAATGCTGAATTTGTTATAAAAACAATATCCTTTTCTGTGTAGATTCTACACTTTTTTCCGCGGGATTCCAGAAGGGGAAATTACATCTGATCCTACAAAAGTTCATCAATATGCAGGAGTTGCATATGGTAGATCTGGATCTTTAAAAAAATTGGTGGAAGTTTTAGGTGTAGAACATGAACAAATCGGAATTTTTGGCGTTCCTTGTGAAATTCGTGGAGCAGCATAATTAGAAGACCAATATAAGGCAGACATCTTTAAAATAGGTCTTTTTTGCAATACAAATATTTGATCAGGCGAAAGTGATGATGAAGGGGTTGTTTTTTCACCATGTCGTCGAATGTGTCATGCTGGTGTTGATGCCTCTGGATATGTTAATTACCTCCGACAAGGAAAATTTCAAGAATCCGTAGATCTTGTCCGCGATATGAATCCGTTACCAACTTTCTTATTATCGATATTTTTAAAGGTTCATGAAAGGGTATAGTAAGGATTTAATAAAATCTTTAAAAAATCGTAAATATACGCTTAGAAATTAAAAATATTTGATAAACGTGGGAAATTTTTCTTCCTATTTAAACTCAAACTTTAAACGCAAATAAATATCAGAAAAATTTTTTTTCTAGGTGCATAAATTATGTCAAATAAAAAAACAAATAGTATGGTAAGTTTAATTTCAATGCATTTAAAGTTGAAGTTAAAATCAGATAATAATTTCCATGAGCAGCTTGAATGTGATGAATTGCGAGATTTGATCTATCAAAAATGGGATAAAACCATTTCAAAATTTCATAACTCTATTTCTCACAATGACATCTTCAGATTTCTCAATTTTTTTTTAGAAAATCCAAAAATCTCTGCAGCCATGCTTGCAATTTGGATATCAATTTTAGTTGGAGGATCTAAAAAGATACATGATATACGAAAAAATCGCGATAAAACCAAAAATGGAATAATATTATCAAATAAAATCGAAAAGCGGAAAAAAAAATTTAGTATACTAAAAAATACAGGTACAAAAAAACAATGTGGCAGATGTGGAATATTAAAGCCCTACCGTGAATTTTATTTAACAAAAGATAGATATGGGAAATATATTCTAAGAAATTTTTGTAAAACATGTAATAACATCCTGAGAAATATTCGCAGATTTGCAAAAAAAATGACATGCATTTTGACAATTTTTCCAAAACCTTGTAGTAATTGTGAAATTGATGATGTTTTTATTCCAGTTTTTAATTTCCATCATCTGGATCCATCAATAAAAACAGAAACTTGGGCAGTGATAAATAGTAGAAACACAGATTATATTCGAGATTGGATAAAACGGGAGCGGGTTATATCATTATGTAATAATTGTCACAATTTAGTTCATTCAAAATATTTAAATCAAGAACCTTCTCGCGATATAATATTAGATCCTGAGTTATATTTGAAATCCAGTTCAGAGATACGTCAAATCGTTAAAGACAGAACATTAGACAGTAAAAATATTGGCTCTCTTGGAAATAGAAGGGGAAAAATCCTTGAATGGATAAGAAAAAGATTTGTAATTGAAACTTTAATTGGTAATAGTTGTCCGGGATGTGGTTTAAATGTCCTTGATAATCTAGGTGCTTTCGAGATGCACCATTTAAATCCAGAACTTAAAAATAGTAAATATAGTGAAATTGAGTATAAAACTATCCCTCAGATTCTCCGTATTTTGATGGATGAACAATGTATATGGTTATGCTCAAATTGCCATAGTTTAATTACATCCAATTTCGAACAACGGGCAAAAGAATCATTCGAATTAATATATCTGCCAGAAACAGTTGCCAAAAAACTTATAATTGTTGAAGAACGCTATTCGAAAATTAATAATGCAATTAAAGATTACAAACCAAATATAGCTGATATTGATTATGATCCCCTGTTCTATGTTCATAAGGACAATCTATGGAAATATAATTTTATCCGACTACATGAATTATACCCAATTTCTTTTCAAACGAATCAATTCAGAGATAATATTTGTGAACACTATAGAAAATTTATGATAAAATATAAAAATCTTGGTTTAGTTGAACGTCTCTATCCAGATTATAAAAAAAGAGGTTATTTCAGATATACCAATAAAGGAATAAACATTATTCCCCAATTTCAGTATGATATTGACATGAGTTTAATAGATAGAAGAAAGAAAAAAAGTATTAATATTCAATAAGTAATTAGCAGGTGCTTCCAATATTCAAGAAGTTATTGGTGGAAGTCGGGGCGTTATGAAGCTCATTATGAGCGGAAATCGGAAGAAAATACTGAATTTGTTATAAGAAATAACTTTTATTTTAGTTTTCTTTTTTTTTTACTCAATATTTCATATTTCTTTTCCCATTAATTATTTAACCTACTTTTAATTAGAATTCTCGTGCCAATATCCGATTTTACATCTAATGTCATTAAGATTATAAAACAAATTCCAATAGGAAAGGTTACAACTTACGGTAAAATTGCAATTCTTGCCGGAAATCCAAGGAGCGCAAGGCAAGTATCTTGGATCTTGCATTCTTCTTCAAAAAAATATAAACTTCCATGGCATCGCGTAATTAACTCAAAAGGAATAATAGCAATGAATTCTGTTGATGATAAAACCTCTCAAAAGGAAATGCTTGAAAAGGAAGGTATTGAATTTACCAGTGAATTTAAAGTGAATTTGAAGAAATTTCAATGGCAACCTTAATCCATTTGAATTAATTTTTGAATTTTTTCTCTAAAATCTGTAATTTTCAATGGCTTGGATATATAATAAGTGAAACCGGCTTCCAATATTCGTTCTTTATCCCCTTTCATTGCAAAAGAAGATACTGCAATAATTGGGGTTTTATTGAATTTTTTTAACTTTCGAAGCTTTCTACAAATATCAGTTCCATTTATATCAGGAAGTTGAATATCTAGTATAATTACATCCGGATTTTTAGATTGAATTAACCTAAGCCCTTCTTTACCTGTAATCGATGTAAAAATTTCTATATTCGGGATAGTCCCTAAAGCTGCTATAAATAATTCTAAATTTTTTTCATTGTCTTCTACAATATATATTTTCTTCTTCAATTTAGATCCTCCAGTTCCAAAAAAAGTGTTAGTAAATCTTTTTATATTGAAATAATAACTTTGAAATTGCTACTATTTTATTTTATTTTGTCAATTTTCTTTGATTGCGTTTTTCGAATAATTTCTTGTGCATTTCTTCGATTCGATGTTTCATAAGTGCAATAGGAGATAATTCCTGCTTTTCCTTATCAAGTTTTATATTCTGTTTTGATTTGAATGTATTTTGATTTTTTTCTTCAATAATCATTTCATCATTTTCTATATGATTCTCCCCTTCACTAGAGATTTGTTTCATAATTTTTTAACCAATTTTCCTTCATTTGTCGATATTTCGACTCAAGATTTTGAGTTTCTACAGGTAATATATTGTAATTGTCAATTTGAGCCTTAAAAAGGTCACATTTTTTCTCATTTAATAAAAGTGACCTAACCGTTCTTTTTTTTGGTTCATGTTTTTCCATGTATGAAATTCCGCAAATAAGACTTTTTTCAAGTTTAGGTATAATTACAATGAGTGTCTTTGAATAATAGGCTGTTTTGTTAAATCTGTAATTCATTATTTCGTTTCCACCTTTTTTACCTTACTCTATGTATCAAAATTCAAGCATGTGTCTTCTTTCTCAGTTTTTCATATATTTTTATAAGAGGAAGCTAATTCCAGATAAAAAATCTCTCCAATTTAATTTTCCAATAAAAAAAAAAAAAAATTATTTTGTCGATTTTTGTCATTTCCTAAATTGTTTTTATTAAACCTTAGTAAACAGCTATTTCTGTAATAATATTAAATATTGATCTAAGATATTCTTGGATTGCTTCCGTTCTTTCGTCTGACCAAGAATTATAACCAATGTTTAAAGAAATCTCTTCTTTCCTAGTGTTCACTTTAATAACCTTCGTTTTGTTTTGTATCAAATGATAAAACGTTCATAGAATATATAAACATTTGGAACTTCTATTCACTGATCATTTTGAAATTGGGGGGATTATATGAATTAAAAACTTATATTTTCACTTGAATTAAATATTTTATAAAAAATATAATAATTATTTGTTATTTAAAATGATTTACATGATTCTTTTTAACTGAACCATCTTAATTCCATAGATCCATAAAAAGTAGAATTGGAAAAAATTTTAATACTTTAACTACTCATTTTTAAATAGGTAATTAAAATGCATTCAAGTAAAAAAATTTCAAAAATTGTATTAATGCTGTCCTTAGTTGCAGCCTTCAGCTTTTCAACCATTGCACCAATAAATGGTATATTAAATCAGAATTTTCCTATTTCTGAACAATATCAACTAGATTATGACTTTAAATCCATTATCCAAATTAAAGATGATGGCGGTGGTGGCGACCCTAATGTAATTATCCAAAGTAATAATATTTTTTAAAAACTGAGAATTTATTTAAAAAATTG
>JAUWOE010000317.1 GCA_030612265.1 Promethearchaeum sp. | reverse complement strand
TAAAATGCCCCCATTGTGGAGAACAACAATATGCGGAACAACAGAACAAAAAGAAGATTATTTCGTATGCACCGATCAAGAAATTTGCAAAGAAATATTACTGCAAAATTTGCCGCGGTGAATGGGATTATGTACTTAATTAGTATTTTTTTTTAAGGAGTAGAATTTTATGCCGATTACGGTTGGAAAACCTATAGAAATTGACAATGTGATTTATGATATTCAAAAAATTTTAGGAAAAGGGGGATTATCAACTGTTTATTTGGCGATTGAGCGCGAGACAAAGAAAAAAGTAGCAATTAAAGATTTTCTTTACAAAAAATTTTATGATCCCTATACAAAAATCAATGATTGTGAAGAATACTGGGAAAATGAAATTTTAAATACACAAGCACAAGCGCGCTCTGGATTAAATTGCGTGAAAGTTTTACATTATGAAAAAAAAATTAGATATCAAACTCCTGAATATTATATTGTTCTGAATTTCATCGAAGGAATTACTTTTTTAGATTTTTATTTAGATTTTATTCAAACTTGTCGTGGAATGGAACATCTTGATCTTGCGAGTATGGTCAGAGAAATTTTCATTCCCATTGCTAAGTTACTAGATTATTGCCATACTAAGGAATATATCGTCCATAGAGATGTTTCTGTACAAAATATTATAATCCAAAAGGGAAAAGAACATGGAGAATTTATTCCAGTTCTGATTGATTGGGGTGTCTCCAAATATATTGGACCAGATTGGATTTATCATACTCCAAAACCCTTTATGTCTGATGATATGCAACGAGATATCCCGATAACACAGAAAGGTGCACCTCCTGAGGTCCGTTTTGGATATATGCCGGTTGCAGCTTCCGATATTTACTATCTTGCCCATTTAATGTACATTGTTTTTACAGGCGGAATAATGCGGGAGGATTCAGAGATTTTGGATCAGAACTCTTGGGTTTTACATCCTAAAGAGATAAATTGGTGTTTACCCGAAAGCTATAATGAAATGGTAGAGAAATTAACTCAATTTGAGCCTGCTGATCGTCCAAGAAATATGCAAATCGTAATCCAAATGCTAATCGAACTTATTCGTATCAATCAAATTCACTACGATTTTGATTTCTTTATAAACCCCGATACAGATCCTTTAACAGGAAAAAAAACTCATTAAAAAAAAACGTTTCAAAAAATCATTCATGGGGAATATTCTTTTTAAAATAATCGCATAACTTTTCTGCACTAATGTCTGTCAATTTAATCTCTAACTGGCGCCCTTTTTTCTCTATTGTTGGATTTAAATAATCTTTATGTATTGCTTTAACGTCTGCTAAATTGCGAATGTACTTTCTAAAGGACATTTGGACATGTGGCTTGATACTTAACTCTTCACAAGTCATTTTATAAATATCATAAGTTTCTTCGACTTTTGTATATGGGTCTCCGCTTTGTAGTAATGCTTTAGCTACAGACCATAATGCAACTTGCTCGTGAAGTCGTAAATTATCTATTACATCTGCTCTAAAGGTTGGATTAATCTCATTTCGCGATTCTAATATCATTTTACTATCAACTGATGATAGACCATGTTCATCAGCCCGAATCCCGCAAGCTCTCATTATGTCAATACCCATCCGCATATTGTTATTTTCCGTAACAATATCTGTAATTAATTCCAAACTGTCATCTTCCAAAATTCCTTCGCGAAAAGCTAAATTTCTTCTGTATTGCATTATCTTGAAAGCTTCATCTCGAGAATATTGCTTCATTCTAATAATATCCTGAGTCCTGCTTGAAATTTTTTCATTATCCACTTTGTACCAATCCGCAGGTCGTGAAATCGCAATGATACAAAATCGAGTATTAGCTTCTCCAAACCCTATGGATGCATTAAATAAAGCAAGAATATCTTCAGGTGACAAATTATGAACTTCATCAAGAATGATCAATAAAGATTCTTCACGTTTTTTTAATTCTTTCAAAATTTGTTCCATGATCTCATTATCAGAATATCCATGACCTGCACTATAATGCAATCGTTCGGAAATATTTCGTAATATTGAACTTTTAGTCCGATGTTGTAAACAATCGTAGTATTCAATTGTAAGTTTAATATCTCGCTTGAGAACTGCTTCTCGAAATCTTCTACCAAAAAATCGAATTGTAAGTGTTTTACCGATGCCACCCGTTCCTAAAACTAGAGTATTAACAGAAAAAGCTCCTTGTGCCTCAATAATAGGACGATGTATTGCTGTGAGTTTCTTTATTTCTGAATCCCGTGCCAATAGTTTTTGATTTTTTTTCGGAATCCATGCCTGATTGAGCGATTTTTGGTCTTTGAAAACCGATTCGGTTCTTAGTATTTTTTCAAAAATATCATCATCCATTATTTTACACCTATTATATAAAGAATCTGGCTCTATATCTTAAATTTACTAATAACATATTTAAAGATAATTCATAGCATGTGAAAGAAAAAAAAAAAAAAAAATAATATTATTGAAATTTTAGGTTATTACGTCGTTTAATATTTGCTAGATTAATCCAAATAAAGGTATTGTTTGTTACGTTTTGACTCAG
>JAUWOE010000084.1 GCA_030612265.1 Promethearchaeum sp. | reverse complement strand
ACACTTGGTCAACAGGCTTATGCTCAAGCTCTTGCTTTTGCACAAACAACACATGTTGGTTCAATAATTATTACAAAATTGGATGGTTCTGCAAAAGGTGGAGGTGCACTTTCAGCAGCAGCCGCATCGGGAGCCCCAATTAAATTTATTGGTATTGGAGAAAAGGTAGATGATTTAGAAGAATTTTCTTCTTCGAAATTTATTGGAACATTGCTTGGTATCCCTGACATTGAAGGTTTAGTCGAGAAGGTAAAAGAACTTGAGCTTGAACCTGACGATGACCAAATGAAGAGGTTAATGAAAGGAAAATTCACTTTGGACGATATGCATATGCAACTTAAATCGCTTGACAAAATGGGTGGATTTAGAAAGATATTATCTATGATGGGAGGAGCTAATATACCAGATCAAGCTAAGGTATTGGCAGAGGCAAATTTGGATAAATGGGATTTCGTATTAGGATCGATGACTCCTTTGGAGAAAGAAAATCCAGATATTATAAGAAAAACCCGAATTACAAGGATAGCAAGGGGGAGCGGCACGACTTACACAGAAATAAAACAAATGTTAAAGCAATATTCACAAATGAAAGTATTTATGAAAGGAATGTTAGGGAAGAAACGTCGAGGCAAAAAAGGACAACCTGCAGCAGGTGGTATTCCGGGATTATCGGGTGTAGATGGTGGTCAAATGCCTGACATGCAAGAGCTAGCAGAAATGCAGCAAAAGATGATGCAAGGAAAGAAGAAACGAAAAAAGCACCCATGGTAATAATCGCAAACTGAAGAATTAAGAAAATGAGTGAAAATAAAATAGATTCCAGATTAATTTATAATACTAAGGTTTTTACGAAGGGACGGGTTCAATTTGGATATGTTTTAATTAGAGACAAAATAATTTCGGAAATTGGAGAAGGTTCCCCGCCAAAAACACTTTTTAAAGATACTAAAAGTCAATTTGATTGTAAAAAAGCTTTTTTACTTCCTGGTTTTATCGATACACATGTTCATTTAAGAGATTTTAAGCAATCTTATAAAGAAACCCTTGAAACAGGGTCAAAAGCCGCAATCTCAGGAGGATTTACGACAGTATTGACCATGCCAAATACGATCCCTCCATTATCAACAGTTAAAAACATCAGAGAATATTTTGATGAGAAAAAAATATTTTATTGCAATATTGGTGTTTTTGCTGGTGTTAAAGAGGGTTTTGATTTAGAAAATCTAGAAAAAATCTCGAAAGAAGGCGTTTTTGGCATTAAAATATATCCAGGTGATAAATCTCAAGATTTACCTTTGAAATGGATTGATGGATGGAAAAATGATTTAGAACCTGAAGAATTCTTCGCTTCTATTAAAAAAGTTCTTTCAAAGTTTCAAAATGAATATGCAAACTGGGAAAAACTATTCAAATTTGCTACGGAATTAAACTTACCAATTTTATTTCATCCAGAATTACCAAGATTTCCTCAAGTTTTAGAATTCTTTTATAAACAAGGAAAAAAAATTGCACTGCATGAGGGAAAAATTAATCCAAATTTATACGCGCATCACGTAGCACACCCAATTTATCAAAATGAAATAGCTAATATTGAAATGATAATACTTTTTCTGAGAAAATTTCATCCTGATCCAAAAAACGCTCCCCATGTTCATTTTGTGCACGTTTCAAATCCAGATGCTATAAAAATAATTAATACTGCTTTAAGACAAGAAGGGTATCCATGTTCAATTGAAGTATCTCCCCATCATATGTTACTAAATTATGATATGGAATTTCCTTTAGAATCTTTCGCTAAAGTATTAGTTCCTTTGCGATCTCAAGAAACTCAACAATGTTTATTTAAAACTGTCCAAGAAAATCTGATAGATACTATAGGTAGTGATCATGCCCCTCATTCTTTAGAAGAAAAAAGTAGAAAATTTGAAGAAGCGGCATCGGGTTTTCCAAGCTTAGATTTTGCTGCTCAAATTATTCTAACTCAATTTTTCAATAATAAATTAAAATTGGAGCAAGTTGTATCATATTTATCTACTCAACCGGCAAAAATCTTCAATATCCAAAATAAAGGTTCAATAAAAGTAGGTTTTGATGCTGATTTTGTAGTTGTAAATGAAGTAAATCCTTATTTAATCAAGGGAGAAAATGCCCAAGGCATGCAGAAGTGGACTCCTTGGGAAAATTTTGAACTTAAAACGAAAATTATAAAGGTTTTTCTTTCGGGAACAGAAGTTTATGATTCAGATTTAGGATTTCTTGAAGCAAATGGGAAATTCTTGAAAAGATTGATTAAATGAAAATTTAGCGAATATTTTTACTTTCTTTTACTTCTATAGAACATATGAAATTAAATTTAGAAGATGGAGAAAAATTAATTCATTTTGCAAGAGATAATATCGAACATTTTCTAACAAAGCAAAAGAAAATTGATGTCCCTCAAGATATTAAGGATAAATTTTCAGAAAAGGGCGGAGCCTTCGTAACCCTTAATACTTATTCAATGAAAAACGGAAATCCACTAAGGGGATGTATTGGTTATATTTTACCTGTTTTTCCATTGTGGGAAACTGTCCATAAAGTGTCTCTTTCATCAGCGGTTGACGATCCCAGGTTTTCCAGAGTAAAATTTGATGAGATGGACGATATTACCATTGAAATTTCGATTTTATCTGTCCCAGAAAAAATAATTGTAACTGATCCACAAGAATACCTAAATAAAATAGTTGTTGGACGAGATGGATTGATTGTCACGCGTGAGGCGCATAGAGGGCTCCTCCTTCCACAAGTTCCGATCGAGCACAATCGAAATTGGGATGTCTTAACTTTTCTTCAACACACATGCCAAAAAGCATGGTTAGGGGCGGATGCATGGAAAGATTTAAAAGATACTACTGTAGAAAGCTTTACTGCAACCATTTTTGAAGAAATTAGTCCTCGCGGGGCAGTTCGGGAAAAAGCAATTGGCGAATAAACTTGATAACTACCGATCCAAATAGAAAAAACTTTGATGTTATTTTAGTAAGTGGTGATTATTGGGCTGATCATCCCCATTCAGGAATAGGAGTGATTGCACGAGTTTTAGAGGCAGAGAGCTTTAGAGTTGGTATTATTGAAAAGCCAGATTGGCGTTCTACAAAGGACATTATCAAATTCGGGCTTCCAAAACTATTTTATGGAGTATCTTCTGGAGCTATCGACAGTATGCTGCAAAATTATACACCTCTAAAGAAACGCAGGTCTGAAGATCCTTATAAACCATTCTCATCAGAAATTCCAGACCGTGCAATAATTGTATATTCTCAACTAATAAGACGTGCTCAAAAAGAGTTATCTCAGGGGAGCTTTGTTCCTATAATTCTAGGAGGAGTTGAAGCATCCCTTCGTCGATCTACTCATTATGACTATTGGGACAATAAAGTTAGACGACCAATTTTATTCGATGCTAAAGCTGATTTGTTGGTATACGGTCCAGGAGAAAATCAAATTCGGGAAATTGCATTAAGACTAAAAAATGAGCAAGGATTGGAAAATATTGAAGGAACATGTCTAATATCAAAAAAGAGCGTTGACTCCTTTGATAAAGTGGAAATTTTCGGAAAAAAATTTGAAGTTTTACCTTCTTTTAATGATGTTACTCAAGATAAAAAATTGTTCTGTAAAATGCAGATGCAGTTTTCAAATCAAAGAAATTTAGTGCAACAAGTTGATAACCGAGTTTTAGTTCAGTATAGGATGCATAACTATACTTCTAAAGAACTGGACGCCCTCTATGAACTCCCTTTTTCTTATAAGATCCTTGATAAATTCAAGGAATTCCAAATGACCAAATTTTCAATTATCACCCACCGCGGTTGTTTTGGTAATTGTAGTTTTTGTAGTATTGCACTCCATCAAGGAACTAAAATTATTTCCAGAAGTATAGAAAGTATTACTTCTGAAATTAAACGTATGAGCAAATTTTCTGATTTTAAAGGTTATATATCTGATATTGGAGGACCTTCTGCAAATATGTACGGTATGGATTGCCCAAGTGCATATACTTGTGAAAAAAACTGTATTGATTGCTACATTTTTAATAAATCCCATGAAAAGGCTTTAGAACTCTTACAAGAAAGCAGAAAAATAGATGGAATTAAAAAAACATTCGTTAGAAGCGGAATTAGGTATGATTTAGCAATTGATTATGATGAATACCTTAAAGAACTATCCGAGCACCATATTTCAGGTAATTTAAAAATAGCTCCTGAGCATTTTTCACCTAAGATTTGTGCCTTAATGAATAAACCTAATGATAGATTTGATGAATTTAAGGAAAAGTTCGATCAAATAAATAAACCTCTCAAGCAACATTTAAAATACTATTTTATTACCGCACATCCAGGAAGCACAATGGAGGATGTCTACAATTTAAGAGATAAATTGGAGGAATTGGGTTTTCAAAATACAGAAAGCATTCAGATATTTACACCAACCCCGATGTCGATATCTACCTGCATGTATTATACTGGTTTGAACCCATATACCTTAGAACCAGTTTATATTCCATATACTTATAATGAAAAGAAAAAACAAAAAAATCTTCTTTATCCATCTCATCGGGAAAATATTAGGGAGAATGGGGAGAATAAAAAGGGGCAAAAATAATAATTATTTAAGGTGAAAAATAGCATGTTTTCTATTCCAAAACCAGTGTTATTGGCAAGATTAAGAAAGTATCTCGATTCGGATATCGGGTTTGGAGATCTTTCAAGCAGTTTTATTCCACAGAATGCAAAAGGTATGGCAAAAATAATTGCAAAAACCCCTGGAATAGTAGCTGGTTCAGAAGAAGCTACCCTTCTATTTGAAGACGTGGGAATTAAGGTAAAACAGAATTTCAATGATGGTGAAAAAATTCAAAAAGATGATATTTTAATGGAATTGGAAGGAAATCTGCAAAATATTTTAACTATTGAAAGAACTGCATTGAATTTTTTGATGAAACTATCATCAATAGCCACCAGCACTCATGATTTCGTACAATTGATTAAAAATGATAAACTATCTACCAAAATCGCAGCCACAAGAAAAACAACACCAGGTTTTGGATGGTTCGAAAAGAAAGCCGTTTTTTATGGCGGTGGAGATACACACAGGTGGAATCTTTCCGATATGGTAATGTTCAAAGATACTCATTTGAAATTCTATAACGGTGATATAAAAAAATTACTTGAAACAGCAAGAAATCAAATTAGTTTTTCAAAAAAAATTGAGATTGAAATAGAAAAGACAGAAGACATATTAATAGCAGTAGATAATGGCGCTGATATAATAATGCTCGATAACATGAGCCCTGATCAAATTTCTAATGCGCTCTCATTAATAAAAGATCGATCTCATGTTCTCTTTGAAGCTTCGGGAAATATCAATGAAGAAAACCTACTCACATATGCTAAAACAGGAGTAGATATTATTAGCACTTCTTCAACAATTCTAAATCCGCATAAAAAGATGGATTATTCGCTAAAATTGCTTTAAAATAAACTTAAACAATAATATAAGTGATGGAACTTTGGAAAAGTCGTTCACTATTTAGTTCATGGAATAAATCTCCAATTTCCTCGCCAGATCCTGCTACAACTAAATTTTTTATTATTTTTTTCTTCAGATTGTATTGGGTGACTGATTTTACAATATTCTCATATTTCTCAACCTGCAAAGAGAATTTATCTAAGATATCCTCGCGAGCTTCGTGCACAACTATTATTACAGCAATTTTATGGCCTGTTATGGGAAGGGAATCTTGGTGTTCTTGAATAAAATACAAAACACTTTCCCTCAAAGTCTCACTACGAGATGAGTATTCAAGTTTTTCTTGAATTTCATCAAGTTTTTTTATTAAATCTTGACTAATTTGAAGAGATATCATTGGTGCCATGTTTATCCTCTGTTATTTTTTATATATTACAATATTTGTGTTCAAAGTTACTAGAAAAAAATTCCTACTATTATGTTACCTATTGATATTTTTTCTTATAACAATTTTAGTTCTCGAGTAATTTTATCAATTTCACTAGCGAGCGCTGGTCCGATTCCAACAGCAGTCTTGGTTCCAGGCTCAAGTTGAGTAAGACCTGCATCTTGAATAATACTACATGGTAAATGCATAGCTTTTGCAAACTGGTAAACTTCAATCAGTTCTTCTTCAGATTTAACCTTTAAAGCTACTTTTCTTTGCCCCTCATTACCCCAACTTCCTAATACTGCGGGAGTCATTTTTCGTGCGTTTTCTACTGCTATGACAGAAGCGTGACAACCTTGAGCAACTTTTTTACCAACAGACATCTTAATATCTGTTCGTAAAATTATGACTTGCTTGTATTTGATATTAAGGCTCATTGTATTCACCTATACGGTAATAATTAGAAAAAAATATGAATAAAACGAAGATGCCTATAACTCAATTTTTTCAATTTCTATTTGACTTAATAGAGATTCTGCTTTTGATGTTTCGGTTTTATAAGTATAAAGGTGCTTAGGAGTTCGTAATTTAAGTTTAACACTATCACCTGATTTCTTTATTCTACATTCGATCGCCAAACTTTTGGCGATCTTTAGAAACTCCTCTTCATTAAATATTTCTTTGGGCATTGTAATCTTCTCTTTTTTTAAGTTTTATATCACTTTCTTTCGCGTCGCTTAGGTCTTAAGTCTTTACTTCGACATCTTCGGCACTTTTTGGCCCTAAATGGATTTTTTGCACCGCATTTGCGACAGATGTATACATATAAATGATAGTGGTCTGCGACGCGACGTAGATATGGATCCGTTACTGGCATATATAATTCACATTTTTTAATTTTCCAGAATTCAATATTCTGGATTTATCTGAAATAGTAAAATTATCATTGAATAAAATTTTTTTGAAAATGAAAAAAATAAGATAAGGAAAAAAGTTATGCGGGAAATGGTGGAAGATCTAATTTAGATTTAGGTGGTTTGCTGGCTTCTTCTGGTTTTTTCGCGCCTTTTCGAATGTCAGTTGATTTAAAAGTTGACTTAACTAACAATTTACTTACTTTTTCATTTAGTTTCAAAAGGGTAAATTGCAGTTAAAAAAAATATGATCAAATATGGACACTATTTAAATATTGATAAGAATGAGATATATTTCAATTAATAATAGAAGAAATTTAGTTTTCCAACCGAGTGTGTCTTTTTAAATAGAAATTCTTTGATAAATCATTACGGAAAAACTTACCTAATTAAATCAAGATTATCCATTCTTTTCAAAAAAAAGATATTGAGACATCCCATATATTGAAAAATTCATGAGAAAGTCGATTTGGATAAAACAATTTGGAGGTATATCTTCCTATAAACATAATTTAAAATTATAATGGAGGCGATTTATAAAAAGAATCTGAAGGATAATTAAAAGATATTGGGATGATATTGATAGATTAGGCATGATAGATAAGAAATTGTAAAATTCCGGCACTCTTATATGGGGTGCTACTGATCTTCCGTTACAGATCTCCAAGTGTCCAAGTTTGGATACTTTTTAAGTGACGGTTGGAACTAACGCAGATAAAGACAAGTTTAATTCTTCAATTTTATTATCCACCTTCTTTCTTGAATATTATCGCCAAATCAACTTGCATTAGAATATATCTTCGATCCTAAATCTTTATCAGAAGATGAACTTGAGAGATTAATTCATGAAGCAAGAAAAAATGAGGAAAGATTGATAGAAAGCAAATTATCTCTTGAAGATCCATTTTTAAGAAAAATAATTGAAAGAGACTTGCATAAGCTTTCCAATGGTTCAAAGATATATTCTGAGAGAAGAATCATTATATAAAATTTTTTTGAAAACAAAAAAGATATGATAAGGAAAAAAAGTTATGCGGGAAATGGCGGAAGATCCAATTTAGATTTAGATTTAGGTGGTTTACTGGCTTCTTCTGGTTTTTTCGCGCCTCTATGAATGTCGGTTGATTTAATTAGTAATTTACTAACTTTTTCATTTAGTTTTAAAAGAGTTGGGACCAAAGCAGATAATGATGAGTTTAATTCTTCAATTTTTTCATCCATTTTCGATAATCTGGTTCTTGTTTCAATGTTAAAATTTTCAAGATTTTTATCCATATTATTTAACCTTTCAACAGTATTTGTTGCTAGGTTGACAATTTTTGAATCTGATTGGAAACTATCAATACCTTCTTCAATAGAGTTCAACTTTGAATCCAATTTTTCTTCAAGAGCAGATAATTTTGAATCTAAATCTACCATCTTTAAATTTTCAATTTTTTCATCAAGGTTTTTTAAATCCTCAGAGGAGGCAAGCCTATCTAAATTACTCAAATAGTCCAATTTATTCAGTTTTTCCAATTTCTCCAAATTCTCGAGCTTTTTAAATTCTTTCATATTGGATATTTCAGGTAATATTCTATCAAATTTGGATTTTAAATCGATTAATTTATTTTCTACATTCAATCCGTTTATCTTGTACTCAAGTTTTTCAAACTTTTCAGCGAATGCAATACGAAGATCATCAATTTTCTTTTCGATTTCCCCTAACTCCCCTATACTGGAACTTTTCTCTATTTTCTGAACAGTTTCTTTTTTACCATAATTTGAGCTAGTACTTGGAACAGTTGAATTAGTTGATGGAATTTTTGATGTTACCACTTTTCCACAACGGGTACAAAATTTCTGTCCAGGTTTTAACTGGTTTCCACAACCCCAGCAAAATTTAGATGTTTTTTGTGACATTCATTAAACTCCATTTTTTATTAATTAATTTAAAATTTTTTTGCTACAAAAAAATAGAAGAAAATTCAAATTATAAAATTTAAGGGGTCCTATTTTTGAAATTTAATTTTGATCAAAATACAATTTTTCGTCTTATTTTTTAGTCTGGATTGATTTAATGTTCATTAAACAATAGATTTATGATCGAGAGAATTAAAAATGGTAGAACAGCAAAGAAATCAGTTATATGTAGTATTGCACATCGATGTAGTTTTAGATTTGTTGATTCTCTCAATTTTTCTATTTGTTAAGGAACTCAATTTACTCGCATATTTGGTTATAATTTTTTGCCCAATTTACGCATATGGTGCTTTTAAGCGTAATTCCTACATAAATAATTGGGTGTGTGTAAAATTAGATTATATGGATACAATATTCTTAAAATGGATACTAAATAGGAAGAATAAAATCGGGAAAAGGATTTTTAGGAAATATTTGCCTCATAGCAACGATAATACTATATTTTTAAATGTCCAAATGCCTATTGATTCATCTAAGTTCAAAAAGAAACAAGAACATGAAGATTTATGGAATAAAATCTCACAAGAAGATTCCGACCCATTTCATTTAAGCAAAACTACTCTCGATCTTGCACAACAATTCATACAAGATGTAAAATCCTTAACTCAAGATGAATTGGAAAGACTGTATTCTGAATCTAGTTATAAAGAAAGAGAATTATTTGAAGCTCATTTGCCCCCTGACCATCCGATCATTTTAAAAATTGATGAAAAATTAAAAATAGAAATTTCTGAAGGATTAACGATTTCAAAGTAAAGAAATTATAAGCTATAACCCTTATTTGTAATATGCTTATCAATAAGTGTGTCAGTAATATCTAAAAATAGTTTTTCAATGTTCGTAGCTTTCTTGGCACTCGTTTCATAATAATAATCTGCTCCAATTTCGAGAGATAAAGCTTGTCCTTCTCTTCGAGAAACAACGCGTTCATCATTTAAATCAGCTTTATTTCCAACTAAAACAAGGGGAATCCCAGGTACGTATTGTTCGCACTCTTTCTTCCATATATGAATACTATTAAATGATTCTCTTCGAGTAAGATCAAAAACAAATATACTAGCGAATGCTCCCCTATAAAAACTCGGTCTTACGAATTGAAAATGTTGTTGTCCTGCAAGATCCCAAAGTTGGAGGCGAATTATTGTGTTATCTTTAACATGAACCATCTTTATCGCGAAATTAGCTCCAATAGACATAATATAATTCTCATTGAATTTATGTTCTGTGTATTGTAGAACCATCGAGGTTTTTCCTACCTTTCCTTCACCCAGAATCACAATTTTGAAGATATACTCGCGAACACCAGACATTAGGTTACTCTACTCTGTTTTTAACGTTTTTATAGTTAATTTGTTGTTTTTGTATTTTGCTTGTAAAAACTTGCTATATTTACTATCTATTTATGGTTTAATTTAAATACTTAAATTTGTATTGATGGATTTTGAGTTATAAAATTGTTATAAAATCGTTTCTGCTTTGAGGATTTTAGCGTTTAGTGTGTTTTTTGGACGAATTGTAGAGTTAGACCCAATAATGCAGCTTTTAATAACACAATCATCTCCAATGACACAATCATTTGCAATTACGCTTTGTTCGATAGTCACATTGGATCCGAATTCTGCACTGTTCCATATTACACTTCTGTCTATAACCACATTATCACCAAAAGTGCAATTTGATCCAATAGAAGTTAAATTTTTGATTAGATTATTGTTACCAAATGTGTTGTTCTTTCCTAAGCATACATTATTACCGTATTTTAGATGGGATGGTGGTTTTTCAAGAAACCATTTGCTTTTTCCCTCCTGTTCACCAGGTGGAGTTATAGGCCAACCATATAATCTGAGAATATCCCAATTGCTCCATAAGTAGGTAGTTGGATTGCCGACATCTAGCCAGTAATAATCATCAACAAATCCGTAAAGTCGGTATTGATGTTCAAGCAAATATGGGAATATTTCCTTACCAAAATCCATGAAAGTTGTCTCTTTAATCAGATCTAAGATTTCGCGATTAAAACAATATATTCCGGTGTTGATAATAGGGAGAATTTGAGCTGATCTTCTTGATAATGCTGATAAATATATTTCCTGACTGGAAGGTTTTTCTAAAAAGCGTATAATTTTTCCATCGTTATCAAGGAGAGTGTTACCGTATTTTGTTGCCATTTCTTCAATTCTTTTCATGCTAACGGTCGCTTGGGCATTTTTCATTAAATGATATTCCATAAATTTTGTCATTGGAAGATTAGTAACTATATCAGCCATAGATACAACGAAATTCTCGGAAGTAATTTCATCTGCTACCTTTCTAATAGCATCCGCTGTTCCCATGGAATTTACCTTAGGAATTAATATTTCTATTCCCAATTTTTCGCAGATCTCTTTAGTCCAAGTGGAATTAATTAGTTCACGAAGTTCATTACCGAGATGTTTTACAACGATTATTAATTTTTTAATCCCTGCATATCTTAGATGGTCAATTGCATAATCTACCATCGGCCTATTGCATAAAGGAACCATTGGTTTACAGATTTTTGCAGTAAGAGGGCTTAATCGCGAGCCAATTCCACCAGCAAGAATTACAGCAGACCATTTTTCAACCATGATTTATAACTCCATATTCATTTTGATTTGAATAAGAATTTATCCTAATTTTGACAATTTTCAACATATTTAGTAGCTAGCGACATTAATTCTTCAGATTTCTGAGGATTAAGCCCTTCCACAGTGAGTTCTATTGTATTAGCATGAACTGAGGGAGATATAACAACCCAACCCATGTCTTTTATAATAATTTTAATTCCAATAAGAAGATCTTGAAAATCAAAATTTTTATCCTTTTCACAGTCTTTGCCTCTAATATAATCTTTTAATTTTGAAACGAAAGGGTAGATATTTTCTTTAGATATTGGAATAGTTTTATATGCATGGACGTTCCTTGGAAATGAGCGAACTAAAACCGATAAGGGTAAATCCTGAGTAGCTAAAATTTCCAGAATCTTTAATGTAGTGAACGTGGCATCAGAGAATGGGCCATATTTTGGAAAATAAAATTTGAAGGTATCAGCTCCGCCTAATATTGCGCGTTCTTCGCGCAGACTCCGAGAAATTTCTCCAGGAAAATTTTTTGATTTGAGAACTTTAAACTCGTTCAGATCTATTGCAAACTGTTCTAACACTTTCGATGATGATTTAGAAATTATTATCGTTGAACCACTTGATACTGTGGATAATTCCTTATCATATTTTAAAAAGAACATCATCAATTCTTCATAGGTTAGGATTGTTCCTGTTTCATCTATATACAACGCTCTTGAACCATCGGAATCTAGAACAATTCCCAAATCTGAATTAGAGGCTTTCACAATGTTTACGACGTCCTTAATTGAACGAAGGTTTGGAAACATTTCATTGGCTTTTTGATCATTTTCGTATGCATTTATGGCGATGCAATCGTTTTGTAATTCGGTAAGAATAGATGGAAAAACAATACTCGAAGGTCCATATGAACAATCAACTACTACTACTAAATTCTTTGATCTTAATAAATCCCGATTAATAAACTGGGGGATGGCTTTTTTATAAATATCTTGAGTATGTGGGATGTCAGAAATTGCCCCAACATTCAGAGGGTTTGCTCTCTTTATTTTATTATTCTTAAAATATTCGTTTACAGACTCTAAAGCACTTTTATCATATTCAATTCCACTGGAATCGAAAAACCTTATTTGAATTATTCCTTCCGTAGCTGAACCGTTTCCAAAATAAACACCAGATTCTGCACCGAATCTACGAATTGAAAATTGTAATACCGGAACCGGAGCAGAGTGTAAATTAAGAATGTTAACTCCTGTACTCATCACCCCAGATATAAAGGCTCTCTTTAACATCCTATTATTATTATTGAATTCTCTTGCAACAACCATTATTCCATCTGAACCTAAATAACTCCCAACTGCGCCTCCAATTTTAGCTGCCAACTCGGGAGTAATTATTTTATTTCCTTTTGCTTCTATTCTTCCACGTTTTATGATTGTTGATAAATCAGTTATCTCACCCATATCTAAATCCCTTAATCCAAAATTTATTAAACCTTTCTTATTGAAAACTGTATGTATTATTTGGTTAGACAATGGTTAAATGCTTTTGGTAATAAGTTTCCAATTTAGAAAATTTTTAACATTAAAAAACATATATCAAAACTATGGAAAAAATTGGTTCATTCATTGGTTCATTCAGCTTGGTTCTTCATGCACATCTACCTTGGGTTTTGAATTATGGTGTATGGCCTCACGGTACGAACTGGGTTCATGAAGCTGCTGCAGAAACATATATTCCATTACTGATGGAATTAAATAAACTCATCAGTGAAGGATTTACGCCAAAATTAACTATTGATATAACGCCTGTTCTTTGTGAAATGCTTGCCGCTGATGTATTCAAATCAGGTTTTGTGGGTTATTGCAATGCCAAAGCAGCAGGTGCACTATCAGATTTAGAAGAATTTGAAAACCGCAAAGATCTTGGCGACACTGAACGAGCTAATTTCGTCAGAATGGCAAAATTTTGGGATGAATTTTACTCTCGAACAGTAGAATATTTTGATGAAATTAATCAAGATATAATGGGAGAATTTCGTAAACTGCTTAAAGCAGGATACTTGGATATAACAACATGTGCAGCTACTCATGGATATGCACCTCTTCTCTCCCGTGAATCATCAATAAATGGACAATTTAAAACAGCTGTTAATAATTATAAAAAGCATTTTAAACAGGAACCACATGGAACTTGGCTTGCAGAATGTGCCTATCGCCCGGGATATAATTGGAAAAAACCAATTGGTGAAGATGAACCACATTATAGACCAGGAATTGAGAAATTTTTGTCTAAAAATAATTTAAAATATTTTTTTATTGACACAGCTCTTCTAATGGGTGGAACAAGCCAAGGTGTCTACGCAGCGCGATTTCCATTACTACAATCTTTACATGAACAAATGGTTAAAGAATATAAACATGTTGATAGTGATTTTCCCCGTTCTCCACTAGAATCATATACATTACCTAGCAATGATGCAAAAAATCCTGTTTCAATATTTACACGCGATCAGAATACGGGTCTTTTAGTATGGAGTGGTGAACATGGATACCCAGCAACAGGTGGAGCTTATTTAGATTTTCACAAAAAACATTACAAAGATTCCATGGGCGGTGGAAGTGGTTTACGATATTGGAAAATAACCTCTCCGAAAGCCGATATGGGCTCCAAAATGCAATATTACATGCCTGACATCAACGATCTGCTCGATCAAAATGCAGGTCATTTCAAAGAAGCCGTTAAAGGTGTATTAAAAGAATATAAGGATAACTCGGGAAAAACTGGTTTCTTAATTGCGCCATACGATGCGGAATTATTTGGTCATTGGTGGTTTGAAGGAGTTTGGTTCATTAATCGACTCATCAGATTTTTTGCCACAGACCCAGAAGTAGAAATGACTCACTGCCGTGACTATCTCGATAAAAACGGCATACCAGATAAACAAGTTTCCATAACTGAAGGAAGCTGGGGTGAGGGATCGAGTCATTTTATATGGCTTAATAAAGAAAACACTTGGTCCTGGGAGAAGATTTATGAAATTGAAGATATTGTAGAAGATTTAGTAACAAAATATCACCAGAAAGCGGATCCCGGATTACAACGAATGATGAAACAGTTGTGTCGGGAGAATTTGCTATTGCAATCAAGCGATTGGCAATTTCTCATTTCAACTTGGAGCGCTCGGGATTATGCAGAGCAGCGGTTGGATGTACATTATAATCATTGTAAACGGTTAGCGAACATGATTGAGAGGTATGCACCAGGCGAGAAACCAGAGATTGATGAGAAGGAGTGGAAATTTTTAGGAGTGTTGGAGGATAATGATTCGCTCTTTCAGGAAATTGACATAACTGCTTGGGTAACTGGTAATTGGAAAGAATAAGGCACTTTAGCAGAAATTTAGGATCTGATCCATTGAATTAATTCAGATTCTTTTTTTCTATTTACCTCATTTTTCATCAAAACTCTTCTTTTAAGACCAGAATTACTACATTATTTCGGATTGGTAATTATTGTCAAGGAATCGCCCTTCCCTCCGTAAGAGAAA
>JAUWOE010000131.1 GCA_030612265.1 Promethearchaeum sp. | reverse complement strand
AAAATTCTAGAGTACGGGGAGGAATAGGCTCTTTATGAAGGTAATTTTGTGCGGTGTTTACTTCGCGTGAATTTATTAGACAATTCAAGAGATTTTGATATGAATCTTCACTGGGTTCTTGTCCCATCATCCAAGTCTTCCAAGAGTTTGGACCTTCATCTTGATCAAAATCAATCTTCCAATAAGAAGAAAATCTACGATAATACTTTTTGGGATTTTTACATTCCGCCAGGATTTCCTCGTATTGATCGTGCGTGATTAATCCTCGATCCAGTAAAAATTTATAAAATTTTTTAAAACTGGTTAATATCCCCACAATTTCGCTTTTATTGGAAGAAAGAACTTTCCTAATATACCAATTACCCAAGAAATCTTCAATAGTTACGCCCTCAACATCCAATAAATGCATTTCTTCATATTGGTGCAGGTAGATTTCATAGAAGAAGGTTATAGTGGATGTGTGTTTATCTATTGTTTTGGATTTTAACTTATTTTCGATGGTTAAGTGTTCGGTAAATTTTTTAATCAATTGTTTGGAAGTTGGTCTAGGTATATTCATCAACTTTCAACTAATTCAATCAGAGATTTTAATTTTTTTATTAATGGATAATGGATAAATTTGCGGTTAAGAGAATTTTAACCAAATATAGATAGTGTTTAAATCTTTTTTCTTAAAAAATCATTAGATCTAAGTATAATAAGAATTGCAAAGAAGGAATCATTCAGTATTAAATTTAAAAGTAGGTTTAAATATATAAAATCCCTTAGTAGTAATTGTGATCGCAATTTTGCAATCACGTGAGGGATGTCGCCTTATAGCAACTCACCTCACATTTTTCCATATTCTTATTTAATCAAAGAGTTTTTAAATGTGAAGAATTTCGTGGCATGACTGGAGAAATTCATCTTTCAATGTTATATCGGTTAATATTTCTGCTCCAAAATCCACCAAATGAATGACTTTAGCATATCGTTTCAATTTTCTAAATGCATCTTGATCTAAGAAGACTGCTGAAATATGATAAATACGAGCCACTGCAATACACTCACATTCTCCCTTATTTTTTATTTTAATATTTTGGTTTTGTAAATATTTCCTACTTATCTCTTTTTTTTGTGTTAATTTATGAATCATGTTGGCAGTAATTTTAATTATTTCGTCAGTACGTTCAATTATTTCAATTTGAAACTGTTTTTCGAGTCTTGCATATGTTTTATTAGTAAGTTCATGTAAAATTTCTTGACAAATGACTATCTTACACATACTAAGGATAGTACGACCATTTTTCAAGTCATAATACAATCGGTTAAGACAATCTGTATCGAAAATAACCCGCATCTTATTTTTATCTTCCATTTCTGACAAAACCATCAGTTACTAAAATTACTTAAATTTATAAAAAAGAAGTAACTATATATACTTTCTTCTTCATTATATAAGTGAATATGAGTGAGAGAACTAATATATCCATTAAAAATAAACAAGCATGGGATTATGTAAAGAAGAGAAAGAATCAATTTAATTCTAAAACAATATCTACAGAGTTATTTAGAATGATCGATAATTATAGAAACTCTTTGATTGATATCGATATTGCAAATTTCTTAATTTTGATGGAAAAATTTTATGAAATGTATTCCTTCACTGTCAAAGATGTTCGTCATGAGTTACAAATATCTCAGAAAATGTTTTTACAAATGGTAGAAAAATATCTTGGTGATGTCAAAGTTTATGGAAATCTTTCAGAACAAGATATTATCTACGCACGGAATAAAATCCATAATCTTATGATTCAATTTTCGATTCAACCTCGAGAATATTTCTTACTTCAAAAACTGAAGACGTTGTTTGAATATGATAATTTATCCGATAAGCAAAAAATTATGAGTATTATATATACTAATCCCGAAAATAGACGATTAGAGATATACAATTTTATAATTCTTTTTCTAGATGAAATATTAGAAAAAAAGATAGATTTAAATATTTTTAGTGAGTATTGGAAAGATTTTACCAAATTTGAACCTGAGTTTTTATATTATAAATATGGGATAGAAATTTCTAAAGATGATTATGAAGACGATATAATTTCAGACATTTTACGTGAAAATCTAAATCAGGATGAGGTTTTTCCATTTTATAATTATTTAATTGAATTTGCAGTTTCTAATTTGATTAAAAGAAATATGAAATTTATGAAAGAATATTTGACTCAAAATTATTTATTTTCGGAAAAATTAATTCCTACAATAGATAAAACAATTAATTCTCTAAATACTCCTGAGATTGATTCTAAAATCAAGAATATTAAGATAACTTCATTATTAACCACTTAATTACAATATCGTTAATTGATTTTAGTTTTATTAATATGATTTGATACCCGCCATATACCAATTTAAAAAGTATAAAATCTTCCATTCCTTGAATCCAACACACCAATCCATTGAAATTGTACCTTTTTCGATTTTTTAATGCTAAAAATTTAATCTTTTCATAAATTGAATCATTTTTTGGCAATGATCCTGCAAGATTGATATTCAATTTCACAATTCCATCAGGATCTAATATTTGAATAAATTGATTTGAATTCCAAGTAAGAAAAACATCCTCCCAATTGGTGATGGGTTGAAAATTATATTTTTGAAAAAAATTTCGTAGATTCAATTTTGAGTCTTGAGAAAAATGTACTTGAATTAAAATATTAACATCTTGTGTTTGTCTGGCTTCTGCATTATTGAAGTTAGTACTCCACCAACCAGCATATATTTATATCCAAATTTCTCTTCTAATTCTTCAAACAGAGATATAAATGCGGATAAGGCTTTTAAATATAGAGATTCCATCTTAGTTTTCCCTTTTTCTCGATTTAAAAAATAGATAATATTTTTTCATTATAGTAGAGCCATTCAATTCAGGTGATTTTTCTTGCTCAGACTCTATATATCGTGTGATTCCACTATCGCGCATATCAAAAAACAACTGTGTGAGTTTTTGCTGGGGGATTTTATTAATAAAAATCATTTTAGTTTGTAAGTCTGAAATAATCCGGTCTGGTTAAACCATTTGCAAAGCTTTCGGTATTGACAATTTTAATCACTCTTTCCAAATCCAAATTAGCTAGTAAATTTCTTTACTTCACAGTGAACTGCTCACTACTTAGTAATATCTCACACTATTATTTAATGCTATTTCTTTTTATACGCCTTTTAGATTTTACTTGATTTGTTTTGTCCAATAATTTTTAAAAGATATACGAGTAATTTTTAATAAACCAAAAAAGAAATGAAGGAAAAAAGCGAAATAAAAAATGAAAATAAAAAAAGTTGCGATTACTAATTTCCGGACAATAAAAAGTGCAGAATTTTATTTTTTTCCGTATATGGTGTTTGTAGGAAAGAATAATTCAGGAAAATCGAACATTATGAAAGCGTTAGATGTATTTTTCGGCAGAAAACCCGTGGAAGATGATTTTAGATTAGAGGGGAAGAAGCAGGAAAATGAAATTTCGATAGCACTTACATTCATTGATCTATTGGAAGGAGAAAAGAAACTATATCAAGGAAATATTTTATTTGAGGGAACAAAAAAGGCACAAGTTGAAATTAAGCAAACAATCATCCTTCAAGAGAAGATGAAACCTAAATATGAAATTGCCGAATTTATTCCTGAACTCGATTCTCTTGCAGCAAAAAATCGCTATGGATTCCTATTTGATGAAAGTTTAATCTCGAAAAAAGAATTCCAAGAAGATCCTAGTGTCCCTGATGAATTCAAACAATTGATTGAAGAATTTATTGAGAAGAAGAAAGAAAAAATGAAAAAAGCCGGAAAAAATCCCTCATCCCGTTTATCGAACGATGATATGATTTCCCTTAAAATTCAATATACCAAACTATATCCTGAAATTAGCACATTAAAGTTGAAAAAGAATTACGTTAAAAGTAGAATTGGGTCTACAAATATCGCGCGTTATTTGGGTAATTATTATTTTATTCCCGCTGTTCAAGATATTGATGAAGAAACCACTTACAAAGCCAAAGGTCCATCAAGTATTAACAAACTCATGAATTATATTCTGGATCAGATGCAAGATAAAGAAAAGGAGCAAGAACAAAACGAACAAATCAAAGAGATAATGAAAAATATCTACCAAATTAACGACTCTTCTTCAGAACTAAACAAACTAGCGCTCAAACTTAATAAAACACTAAGTGAATTTGATGGCTCACAAATCCGATTTGATACGGTACTGCCTAATATAAACAAAATGGTTAGAGATTCCTTAAAAATTTACATGAATGATGGTGTTGATACCTTAGTCTCGGAGAAAGGGCATGGTCTTCAACGTTATTTCATGGTTTCTTTGTTTAAAATATGGGCAGAGACATTACTAGTGAAAAATAAAGAGGAATTCCAAAAAAAAAGTGATGGTGATGGTGATGGTAGTGATAGTGATAATGAATCTAAAGATCTTGTTCCAGCGATTTGTAATTCAGTATATTTTGCAATTGAAGAACCAGAACTTTTCCTTCACCCGCAATATCAGGATTTAATGCAGAATTATCTACTTAAAATCTCAAGCACAGACAATCACCAGATCATCTTAAACACGCATTCTCCGAATTTCATCAATTTTAACGACTATAAATCGGTCGCTAAAGTATTAAAAAGTAAAAATGGCGCGTATGAAGCCACATCAATTTTGCAACCTATTGAAGAAAAAGATTATACATTGCAAATTAAAGATATTATCCATGCATACGGGAAAGATCATGATAAAATTCATAGAATAAATGAGATAAATTTAAGTTATTTTATGAATCCAAATCGAAGTGAATTGTTTTTTGCCGATAAAGTTGTTCTTGTTGAAGGTGAAACGGAAAAAATTTTGCTTCAAAGGTGGGCCGATTATTTCCTTCCGGATTTAGTTGCTAAGAGAGTAACAACTACGTTTGTTGACTGTAATGGTAAATTTAACATGCAATTATATCAAGAAATGCTTAATGGATTTCAAATTCCATATGTTATTATTATAGATGATGATAGTGGTTCTGCAGATAGAAAAATGAGTAGCCTGAATTATCACATAAAAAGAATTGCGGAAAGTGGGAATGGTCATTTTATAACCTTAGATATCGACTTTGAAAATGAGTTCGGAATTACGGGGCATGATTTGAAGAAAGACGGGGTTTCAAAGAAGAATAAACCATATCAAGCGTTTATAAAATACTTTGATGAAGATAATAATCCAAAAATAGAAGAGTTGGAAAAATTAAGAAAGCATCCAAAACTTATGCAGATATTCTTTTCAATATATCAAGAAAAAATTTAATGAATATAATCCAGAAAAAAAATCCTAAAATCATTAATCAAAGCGATAGGTGATGATTTTTAGTTGGTTCACAATTTTTGAAGGGAATTTTTTTCTTAGTTTTTTTTTAGTAGTATGGAATTCCAGTTTATTTTGCATGGAAAATTCGATCATCAGAGAATCAAAATAGGAAAGCACTGAACGATACTGGCATTTTAATATTCCTGCTTTTTGGATTAATTGAATCTGTGGTTTTACAACTTGGATGTTATAATCATAAAGAAATGATGCAATGTATGTTTCAACTTTCTCTTTTCCATAATATACGCATAAATGGAATGCAATTTCTTCCAAAGTGGGCTCTAAAACAAATGCTTTAACCTCTTCATTTCGTATTCGAGAAAAAATAATTTTAATTTTTTCGATGGGATCTGAACTAAAATTTAACATGATTACACCTGAATCTAAATATATTTCACGACTCATTTTATTCACTCCAATTAGAATAAAGCGGCTTTTTCTTGTTCTAATTCTTCTTCTCTGATTTTTTCCATCTTTTCAAGCGCTTTCTTCATCTCCTTATGATTCATGAAGTTTTTCCTTTCATTTTCAAAATCGACCAAAGGAATGATGTATAATTTTCCTTCTTCTTCAGAAATAATTAAACGCTGGCCATCTTTCAAGTTGTATTTTTTTCTTAGGGTTGCAGGAATTGTGATCATCCCTCGATTTGTCATTTGAATAATTCGGCTCATGTTAACCATCTTTGTATTTTATTCTTTTTATTCTGTTCATTCTTTCTATTTTTCTTAATCTTCATTAGTTATATCTCATAGTTTTCAGGAATAAAAAACATGATTTCAGAAGACTTACAGTTTTTTTTTTCTCTGACAAATATTATAAAATACAAGTATAAAAAATTTTGCTGATAGAATATAAATATATTTAATAAATGATCCGGAACGATGGTAAACTACGCTTTTTAATTTACAGATTTCCAATAAATTAGAATAAAGGAATAATTAAAAAATAAAAAAAAATCACTCTAAAGTGATTTTAAACCATTTCTACTTCTTTCTTTTTCTTTTTTTTAATCACTACAAAGATAATTACGCCAATAATTGCAAGAGCAAACAATCCTCCTCCAACTGTTCCAGCATTGCTTGGGTCATCAGCAGCTTCTTCAATTGTGAATTCTAAGCGGGGTGGGTTTGAGTAAGAAGCTAAATATTGGTTTTCCTTTGATTGCATGGTAAACCAGGATTCATCCAAGGCTCCTGTTGTGAATAATAAAGTGATCAGACTATTATCGTCAATATAATCCCCTAAGTCAATTGTGATATCAGATGTTGATCCTGTAAGTGTAATTTTTGTCAAATTTCCGACGGATCCGGTTGTAAAACATATGTCAGTAGCATTGAATGGGTTATCTAAGCCAGTTACTTCCAGTTCTGCCCAACCAACCCCTTCCATAATATAAACTTCCAAGGTTCGCGTATTTTCCCCATAAACGACAATGTCGCTTTCAAATTGTAGAGTTACAAGATTTTCAGGTAATTCGGATAGGTCAAATTCTATTGCGCTCACACAATATCCATATAAACCATCTCCAACATATAGAGTTTCGGCTCCCCCAAAATTACTGAGGGGTTCAGATAATATTCCACCAATCGATACAAAGGTGTCTTTAGAAGGAGCTAATTGAGTATCGCTGGGGGTCCAATCTGCTCTTCCGTATTGCAATATGGGGGAAAAACAGATAATTGAAAAGATCAGTGAAATAAATATAGATCTTATTATTTTCTTTTTTTGCATTTTCATGTAAGTTTTCACCTACAATAAAAAGCATATTGAGATGTCTTAATAAAGTCTATTTGTTAGCATTTAGTTTCTTTTAATTGAAACCTTTATTTTTTCTTTAATATGTTTAAAAAACGCGTCATCATTCATAATCGATTTAAATATCCATCAAAATCGCCATCAACAGCAAGAATATTCGAAATTCCATTCTCACGGCAGATGGCTATATTTGAAGCATCAACAAAGCTCAAGTAATTTCTCTTATTTTTAGCTTTCCGATTATGTGCCATGAATACATCCCATGTTAATGTGTTTATATGCGGATTAGATTCAAAAATACGGGTAAATTTCTTTTTGCCAAAAATTAGCTCCCGAAATGCTTTCAAAGTAGTTGGATTATTGTGAGTGCGTAGTAAAATGATTGTTGCCGTTTCAGAAAACACGTAAGACGATGTGAAGATCAATCCAAACTCTCCAGAACTAATATTTTTAAATTTAAGTTTACACGAGTTATGATTGATATCCTTTCGGTGTAAGAGTCCTAAAAAGAATCCACTATCTAAGAAAACTCCCATTGCACTTCACCTACACGGAATATATATCTTTATCAATCTCATTGGCAGTTGATAAAGATAAATCATATGGGACTTCTTCAAGTTCATCAATTTGCTTCAAAATTTGATCTGCTAATTGAGGAGTCAACCTTGGTATGTTGGAGGCTCGATTAATTAATTCTTCAATGTTTTCCTGGGCAAATTCGATACATAAATCTACAATTTCTTGTTGAGTAAATCGTTTCCCAATTTGTAAGGTTAATTTCGCTTGGAGTTGATCGATAATATCCTTATTTGTTGTTTTTATTACTGCCATACGGTAACTTAGTAACTATCGGTTATTAAATTTTAATATAATATGTAAATTTTTAAAGATCATTAAATTTTTGAAGAATCGATTTATATAGTCGATATTTTTGAATTTCACTAGTAAAATCAACTTTTTCATCCGTGGTACACATTCCTATTCGTTTTAACTTAGTAGACGGTTCTATTTCAATTGAATGATCCAATTTGAGTAATGTGTCAAATATTTGAATTCCAGCTGCTTCAGGAGAAATGCGAATTTTATCAGGGTATCGACATGGCGCGCTCGGACAGGTACAACCAGAATAATTTTTTTCCTTGCATAACTCACAATGAGAACAATAAAAGATTTTCCATTTTCGGTGGTTTGATTGAAGGTAGCTTAAGAAATCATTCAATTCTTTAGTAATGCGCGCAAATCCTTTCTGAGTTTTCCATTTTTGAATAAATTTTATTTTAATTTTCGGGATCGGGAATTCTATTATAAATAACCAGAAATAAGTATAAGTTTTTAACGCTGCCCGTGTATCTCGAACAGTGGGTGATTTTGGTGGGCAGCTCCAATTTTGCTGGTAATTTGGGCATCCATTGGGGTGCTTTTTGTATGGAGTTTGGCAATAATTGTAGACTTCAGCGTCATTTGCAGCGAAAACGATCTGATCAAATTGGATTTGAAATGCTTGGATGTACATAATATTATATTTTTTGGAATTAAACATAATTAAACATCATAATTAAGAATATTGAAGGTTAATTGTTCACAAATGTTACTATAAAGAAGTAATTTCTTGTTTTAATTCATCTTCACTAAATTCTTCCAATTTTTTTTATACAGAATATTTTTTTAAAATCAAAACATTTATGGATAATAGAAATTCAAATATTGCAAAAAATAACTATAAATAATGACAAATGAAATAAAAAATTGGATTAATAGAGACGGAATCACTTTTTTAAGCAATAAGGGAATTAGAAAAGGTTTTAATGTGGTGGATTTTGGAAGTGGTAATGGACATTATACACTTCCTGCTGCTAAGATTGTTTCAACGGAAGGAAGAGTATATGCTATAGAGAAAGATAAAAATACTTTAAGGAAATTAATGCAAACAGCAGAAAAAGAAGGATTAAGTAATATCATAATTCCGATAAGTCCCGAACAAGAAAAATCTCTTCAATTTGACTTGGATGATGAAATCATGGATTACGCGCTTATTTATGATGTTCTTCATTACTTCTCAGAGATTGAACGAAAAGAAATATACAGGGAAATCCACAGAATTTTAAAAATCGGTGGAATATTATCAGTTTATCCTAAACATAATAAAAATGATTGGCCATTGTGGAATTTATCAAATATGGATTTAGAAGATATAATCAAAGAAATAACAGAAATGAAATTTAAATTCAAAGGGAAAGAGAGTGTGGAACTATTCCATGATGAAGGCTATGATACCGGATTTATTTTAGAGTTTAGAAAAGAAAAAAACCAAAAATTGACCTAGATATTATGATAATTTTAAATTCATTAAATTCATTAAATTTATATCCATTTATGCTTCTTATACCATCTTCCTGTGTGTTCTATAGCAGAAATTTTGCTATATTGGGGTTTCCATCCTAAAATTTGCTTAGCTTTAAGATTGTTCATCGTTTGACCAGAAGCGGAAGCTTGAATGGCTTTCGGTCGGTTTAAGAGCGGTGGTTTATGAGAAATTTTACTTAAAAGTTCCATAATATACCCTACAAAATAAAAAATTGGCGGGGGAATTGGAATTGGAATCAAACTGCCATATTTTCGATTAAATATTTTGGTAGCAATGACTTCATGTAAATCTCGGTAAGAAATAAATCCATCACAGGCGAAATTAAAGGTCTCCCCTTGAGCTTTAGGATGAGTACCGCATAAGAAAATACCTCTTACTAAATCCTCCACATGGACCATACTAAATTGGCGGGGAGTTCCAGACACAAACACTTTAAGACCCATTTTAGCTAAATTAAATAGATCAAACGAAATTTTGTCTCCAGGACCAATAACCATCGGTGGTCGGACTATAACAATCGGAAGTTGTTTAGTTTGCTTTTTTGAGAAACATTCTGCGTAATATTTAGAAATGCCATACCAATCATTTTTTAAAGGTTTTGAAGGATTATCTTCGCATTGTGGAGATTGAGGTGTTCCAGGTCCTCCCGCTACCATAGAAGAAACGAAAACAAGTCTTTTTAAATCGGGATTTTCTTCATGACAGATCTTAATTAGATTACAAGTTCCAATACAATTACCCTCATTAAACTCCCCCCAGGCGCTCCCCCTTATTGTTCCTGCGATATGAAAAATATAATCTACTCCTCGTACTGAGGGACGTAATGAAGAAATATCACGTAAATCCCCATAAACAAATTGTAATTGTTTCCAATCTGGAACTAATTGTTTAAGAAGGGACAGATCACTAGTTTTCCGTATTAAAACCCTTGGAAAAATCTTTTGGGAGACCAAGAATTTACAAAAATTACTTCCGATAAACCCATTTGCTCCTGTCACTAATACTTTCACTTAATCAGCTACGTTCTATCTTTTTTATTTATTTTCACTTGCAGATTAAATTCTTTTTAGGGATAAATCTGTTTTGGGAGGGATTCCATTAAATTTTGGAACGGGTTTTCCTAAAGTAAAACATCCCCATACTGTATGTCCACGGGGAATCCCGATAAATTTACATATGGATCTTAGTCTTTGAAGAGATTCTTG
>JAUWOE010000281.1 GCA_030612265.1 Promethearchaeum sp. | reverse complement strand
AATTTAAAATATCAACACTCAATTTGCCCAATGAAAAACCAGGAAAGGGCGGAAAGTGTCGTAACTGTGGGAATTTGGATACCATACTTATTGATTCATCATCTGGTGGTAGTAGAGAAGGTTTTAGTATCGATTGGGAATATTATTGCCCGTAATGCAAGAAATTTACTTTCATTGAACAATATGGAGATTATTATTAATTAAATAATTAAGTTAATTAAATCAAGATGGAAGGATATAAATTTCGATCTTGCCACAATCTAAAAACATTAATATATCAGTTTGACTCTAGACTTAATTTGATGATTCAAAATATTGTAAAAGAAAAAAATATCAATATTAGGGAATTAATTGCCAAACTTCTTTTCATTAGCTCGAATATTTTTTTGTTTATTATATACATATATCATTTAATTGACTATTACGATGGTGGCGATGGTGGTGTATCGAGCGGTGAACCTCGTGCGTATCCACTAACGGATTTGATTTTTATTGAAGTCTTGTTTTTTATGTTTCTCATTTTGGGTGGTATGATCTTTTTCATTGCATATATCTTGCCAAAAAAATGGGTTTTAAAGAGCTTAAGTTATATAGAAATTAGTTTTCTAGTATTGTTGATTGCTATCCATTTTATTTTTGATGATTTTGGTTATTACACTTTCGCAGCTCATTTTCAAAGAATAATTTTGGCGTTCATGATTGGATATGTGTTTATATATCTTTTTTATCTTTTATGCAATTCTATTTGGGATATTAGGGATAGAACGCCAAAAAGGGTTAAAAAGAGTTTTTTTAAGCAAAATTATGATTTTAAACGAAGATTAAACATCCCCTAACCTACCATAAAGTTTACTTTTTTTCCTTATAGTAAATCGCAAAATAAAATATTTCTTATGAAGATTTCATCATATTTAGATAGAAATCAAAAAAAAAGAGCAATAAACATTATGTTATCTCCATCGACCACATTGAACAATCTATCGTCTTTTCTATGATATATTTCCAATTTATTTTAATACTATTTTGTCATATCTCTTTTATTGAATATTAAAACAAAGAAACTTGGTGTTATTTTCGATTTAGATGGAACTATTTTGGACGACATTCCATTCATTCTCAATCTCCACGTTAAAATTGCAGATGATTATAATTTTCCTTTAACTGATGAATTAGATGCTCTACTTCGGGAAAAAACCGGTATTCCTATATGCACTACTGGTTCAAATTTGGTAAGATTCAAAGCTTTGAGATATTTAGGAAAAAAAATCAAACTTCCATTTTTTAGTCGAATGAAAGTTATATTTCATACTAAAACTGTAATATATGAGTTTTTTAAGAATTGCCCTTTGATTGAAGGAACACAAGAAACATTAAGATTTTTGAGCAAAAAGAATGTAAAAATCGGAATGTTTACTAATGCTAGCCGATTAGAGATTAAAAGAATTTTTAATGGCAGAGAAGAAATTTTAGATTATTTTAAGGGAAATATCATTGCGAAGGATGATGTAAAACATAAAAAACCCCATCCTGAGGGAATAATAAAATTAATAAATAAATGGGGACTTGCTCCGCAAAATGTTATGATTTTTGGAGATTATGAAACAGATATTCAAGCAGGAAAAGAAGCCGGTGTTATTACTGTGGGTGTTTTAAGTGGAGTGGGAACTTTAGAGCTCTTCAAGAAATTAAAAACTGATTACGTCATTCAAGATATTTCAGAAATCCCACTGAAATTTCCGAATTTAGAGTTTGAAAAATAAATATGAAAATTATTTTGTCTTTTTGGATGTAGCGGATATAATTTTGCCTTTTTAGATTTTCTTAAAAAAAAAAATGAGATTGTCTTTTCTTTTCCTCCCTTATTATAATCTTCGTGTATAAATTATTTAAAACTTTGGTGAATGCTAACTTTTTTTAATCCCTCATTATTAACATTTTTATATAAACTTAAATATCTTGAGATTTTGATTGTTATTATAGACTTTATATAAATGAGTGCATTCAATAAATGCTTTTTTCGGAATTTTTTTAAACTTAAAGTGAAATAATAAACATAGATTGAATTAAGATAAAGTAACCGAATGATGAGAGATGGTAAAAAAACAAAATATTAAATTAAATGAGCTCGACAGAAATAACAGATCTGTTAGTTTATTGCGCTATTTAACAATATTTACTGTTCATAATCGTGAAGATTTCTTTATCACAGAACAAATAAAAAGTTATGTTCATGAAGGTATCTATGATTACTTTTACCCAAATAATAAAAAAAAGAAAGACATAAAATTAATTTCAGTTTACGTTCATACGAATTATGTGGAAATTAATTTTCAAGCCCTTCCCGTTCTTAACATGAGAGATTTTATAAATAAACTTCATGTCCATTCAAACAACTACATTTTAAAAGAAATGCCGCAATTGATAAGAAAAAATATTTGGAGCGAAAATATTTTTTTAGCGACCAGGAGACAAGTGGTTAAACAACAAATTGAAGATTATTTAAATGTTCAAAAATACCTGAGTCCTATAGCCAAATTATAAAAAAAATGGATATAAAAGACCAATGAATTATAATTATAAAGAATATTTAGGTTATAAATGCATATTTTGCACGAAAGAGTACAAATCTATTTTTAGAACTAAAGAATTAAAGGAAAAAATGCGGGAGATTATTAATTCATATTTCACTCAAAATAAAGATGTAGAATTAAAGGATCTATATGTAAATCTAAAACATATTGAGATTACATTTAAAATAATGTCATCAAAAGATACATCCATAGATTTACCAAGATTCATTAGCAATTTGAAATCAGTCAGCTCCAGAAAAGTTTTACAATATCTAAACAGTAATATTTCTGGTATTTGGGCAAAAAATTATTTATTAGCTACCCAAGAATATCTTTTGGACCAAAAAATCGCAATATTTCTTGAAACTCAATAAGAGAATTCAATATTATGCGAAAAGTTAAATTCTTAATAATGAGTAGAAACAAATAAGAAATGAGTAATAAAAAATAATTGAAATGTGAAATTAATGGGAATGCAACTAAGTCCTGAAGTTTTTGAGATTTCAAGGTATACTCTAAAAATTTTTGGAGCCATTATCTCATTAGTTTACTTTTTTATTGCTTCTATTAATTACAGAAGAGAAAAGAAATTATCATCCAAATACATTTCATATTATTTCTTGTGTTATTTTTTCTTCCCCGGATTAGCAATTTTAAATCAAGTGTTTCCTGAAGCTAATAATGTTTTTGTGGGAGCTGAGTTATTTTTTTCAATCATTGGAAATGTTGCATTATTATATTTTAGTTTAGAACTATTTTCCTCAGAGGATTATTTAAGGTCAAAAAAATTTAAGATATTTCTTGTTATCTATATATTTCTTGGTTTCGTTGGTTCTTTTATTATATCGTACGTTACCTTTGCAGTAAATGAGGAAATAATACCGTCAACATCAAAATATTTCGGGTATATTGGTGTTTTCATTTTATATATTTTGCATTTTCTATCTTATATATATTTATTTTTAAACATGATTTGGACAGCAAGAAAAATAAAAATAATTGGCTCAATTGAATATACAGATATGCAAATAAACAGTTTTATCCGAAGAGCCTATATTCTTGCTTCAGGTTGCGTTTTAATGTTAATAATGTTGATTTTTATGGTTTTAGATCTCCAAGTAGTAGAAGGGAGAACAATTTATAACTTGATATCATGGATCTTATTTATTTTTGTAATCAGTATTTTCTTCTTGGGATTTAAATCATCAAGAAATGAAAATTTGGAGGGATAAGATTTTAAATAAAATTTTTGAGCATTTATGCTATATTAATATTGGGAATATAAATTGGTTCTTGATAATTTAGGAAAATCATTGGATTCGCTCATTCGTAAAATTCGTCGATTACCCGAAGTCAATAAAGATTCTATTAATGCAATTCTTCAAGAATTGCAAAGGGCATTACTGATGGCTGATGTTAATGTGGAATTGTGCTTAGCTGTCACGAATAACATTAAGAAGAAAGCAACCGATGAAAAAATCAATAAAAAAATCAAGAGAAAGGAATACATAATCAAAATTTTACATGATGAGTTAATTAACGTTCTAGGTGGAAAAGACGCTCCAAAACGTATTAAAACCGGCAAACAGTCAATAGTGCTCTTAGTTGGAATCCAAGGATCAGGAAAAACAACTACAGTTGGGAAATTAGCGAATTTTTACAAGAAAAAAGGATTTAAAATAGGAGTAATTTGTACCGACACTTGGCGGCCAGGAGCATATGACCAGATTGCCCAAACTTGCGATTCAATAAGTGTGAGTCATTTTGGAATGCCCGATGAAAAGAATGCCCTGAAAATTGCTAAAAAGGGATTAAAACATTTTATAAAAATCGGGAAAGACCAAAAAGACCTAATAATTGTGGATACTGCAGGTAGGCATAAGCGAGAAA
>JAUWOE010000220.1 GCA_030612265.1 Promethearchaeum sp. | reverse complement strand
CTCCCCTATCTCTAAATTTATTCTTCGAAATTGCAGAACTCATAATAAATAGGAAGAAGTTCAAGAATTTAAAGCCTTCGGTTCAAGAGAGAGCCGATTTAATCCGATTTAAACACAAGAATCTTTTGGGAAGAGATTAAGAAAAAAAAGGAAAAACTATTGATTTTTAATTCCTAAAACAAAATTTGCAAGATTTTTTTGAGCAGTTTCTATTGATATTGTTCCTTTTGGAGGGTTTTTAAACCCATAAGAAGATATTTCATCAATTGCTCCTGAAGAACCTTGATGGAGTGCAATTTTTGTAGCGCGAATTACATCTGCCAAAATAGCACCTCCATTCGGACCATCTTTAGTCTGAATTTTAAGATCCAAAACAATCTCGGAACCCAAAAAACCATTACCAACTATCCAAAGCATCGAATTTCTTGAGTTTTTCATGTGAGGTACATAATCTGAAGTTCCTGCAACAATTGGAGCTTTTAGATTTAATGATGATTTTACAGATTTACTTTTAATTTCGCGTTTAATCCCACGAGATCGATGGATTGTATTTAAAGATTCGGCACCCCCACCAACATCAAGAGCATAACTCTCTTTGATTTCCACACCTTGATCTATCATTTGTCTAAGAATTTGCTTATGAACAATAGTCGCTCCAAATTGGTCTTGAAGATCATCACCTATTAAAGGCAAACCTGCATCATGAAATTTACGAGCGAAATTCTTATCTACTGCAATTGGGGACGGGGTTGTGTTAATAAATGCACATTCCGCTTGAAGAGATTGTTCCGCATAAAATTTTACTGCTTTATCAGCACCCGAAGGCAGTAGACACAAAACAATTTCTGCTCCGCTCATTTTTAACTCATTTACTATATTAACAGAATCTATTTTAGCTGGAGCGATAAGTTTCCTTGTTTGATCTATTACACCATCTAAAATGTTACCCATTTGGACTTTAACATTTAAACGGGGCACTTTAGCTATGAGTTCAAGGTCATTTTCACTTATTGCTTCACTTAAATCTTTTTCAACTTTTTTAATGGAAATATCAATTGCTGATACTATTTCAATGTCGGAAATATGATACCCAGCAAATGTTGGATGGAGTAATCCAACATTATTACTGCGGGATTTATAATATTCAATTCCTTGAATAAGAGCAGAAGCAGCATTTCCAACGCCCACAATTGCGACTTTTATTTTTTCTGGCATGTGTTTCACTTTATTTCGTTTTTTAATTCGACTAATGGTCATTCTACTAATTTCGAAAAACTCCATAGCATCATCATATGTATGATTTAATTCAAGATATCGGAGAACTTCATCGTCTCGAAATTTTTTAGCCACATTAAAATTAAAAATAGAAAGAAAAAAAAGATTATGTGTTACTGACAAAAAAAAAAGTTACTGTGTTTACTAAAAATCAGTTTTAATTTGTAATCAAAGATCATCGATATTTAATTCAAAACTTGAAACGGAATTTGGTTTAAAAGTAATTCCCATTATTGTAATGCTTATAATCATAATCTCTACAGTAATATTATTACCAAGAAGTAATTCAGCAATAACTATTCCTGCACCTAATCCCAAATTTTCTGCATTATGATGGATAATCAAAGGAGATGGAATTTTTGATGCTATAAAACTTTCAACCTCACCTGAACCAAAATCAACCCCATTTATTTCCATTGTATATGTAAGAGAATCAACCGAAACATCTAATGCAGTTGTACTTTTTACTGTGCCTTCTAAATCCATTTTAATATCAACATTAGGATTAGATATTGTCACGGGAGCATAACTTATTATTTTCACATTCTGCATATCAATCTCCAAATTTTTTGCTGTAAAATAATACCTGCCTAAAAATGCACCAAATCCTATACTTAAAATCAAAATGGAAATTACTGGAATTAAAAATTTTTTATGGTTCATATAAAAAAAAAAAATATGTCCAATGTGAAAAAAAAAACCACCAAAATTGTAAAAAAGAAATCTTCAAAAAAGACTTCTTCAGAAACAAAAAATATTAAAGGAAAAAAAACAAAAAAAAAAACAACAAAGAAGGTATCCACCAAATCAAAAAAATCAACGAAAAAAATGGAAAAATTTATGGAAAATAATTTGGAAACCACTAAAAAATTAAAAAATGAGAAAGTTTTAGACTCTCAAGTTCATAGTTCAAAGAAAGCTGAAAAAAAAACCAAAATAAATGATGCTGGTGAGCTTAATACTGAAAATAAGGATGATATAGTTGCGAGACATTTACTTAGATTATATCAATTCATTAAGCAAAATGAACCAATAAATGAACAAAAATTACTCGAAGAAATGGATAAAGGCACCCCAAATGAAGAATTACGGCTCAAAATTACTCAATTAGACCTTGAGATTGAATCAATTTATGAAGAAAATCATGCTTTAAGACAAAATGCACTTCAAACTCAAATAGAAGCAGAAGATCAAATAGAATCTATTGAGTTTGAAAATCGTGAATTAAAGGAAAAAGTAAGTGAGATCAATGATTTCGTTAAAGCAGAGTTAGAAAAGAGATCCAAACGTTTTGAAATTATTATAGAAGATTTGAGAGCCAGACTAAGAGATGCTTTAGAGAAAAATGAAAAGATTACAGAAGTAAATGAGAGAATTGAGTATATGCAACAACAAGTAACCTCATTCTTTGATAAAAATGAGAAATTAGCGAAGCAAAACAACAAATTGGATCTTAAACTTGTCAATTTAAATGAGAAATTTGAAGAATCTCAGCTAAATAATCAAAAATTGGAAACTAAAAACAAAGAACTCCATAAAAAGGTTGAGCTTCAAAAGCTTGTGATAGATGGTTATAAACGAAAAGAAGTAAAACGTTATTAAAAATTAAATGAAGTTTTTTTTCCATTCTATTATTTTGCTCTGCAAATCCTGTATGAATTCTTCTTTATCTTTATCAGAAAAATCAGAATCTGGCTTTAATTTTCTCTCAAATGATCCTAACTCAAATAAAATTTTATGCCCTCCTGTTAAGACATATAATTCTTCTTTGGTTTTTTTAATAATATCAATTAATCTATGCATTGAAATACTTTTATTACTTATTTTCTTTTGACATAGATCTAAGATTTGAATTGGATTTTCAAAAGATTTCTTTTTTGATAGTGATAATACGCCTTTTGAAGAGAATTCTTCTAATTTAGAATTCAAAATATTTCCCGTTGACTTTATTTGTGCCATTTCCTCAAGTATTTCAGATTTAAACTTGTTCTCTTCCTGTAACTGGGTTTTGAGGCTTTTTATGTCAATAATTTCACTTTCAACCCTATCGATTTTTTCAGTTAAGATATTTAATGTATGTTTCATTTCGCCTATAGATTGAATTAATTCTAAGCCAAATTTTTGTAATATTTGCCCAAAACTATCAATTTTTTCTTCAAAGATTTTTTGATTTTCTCCCATTATTTCATTACCTTACAATGATCGAATTATTTTATTTCCATTAAATCTTTTATTAAATAGGAAAACAGAGCCAAAGAATATGCTACTATGTAAATATTCTAACGTTTTGGTGATATTGCAAAAAAACCAACCATTAATGTAATTGGGACAATAAAAATGATCAAACATATTAATATTTTAACCATTGACGGTAAGTCCCTTCTCTTCCGAGAATACGGCGCAACTAAAGTTGATCAGGATCTGTTGGCAGGATTTATGAGTGCTTTTAGTGGATTTATGAAAGAAATCTCCCGGTCTGAAATAAAATCCACAGTTACAGGTAATTCAAAGTTTATTTATAGCATCGCCGATAAAATTATGATCGTTATTTGCACAGATATTGATGATGATGAACAAGAGATTTACCCTATTCTTGAATCTATTTTTTCCCAGTTTTTAGAAAAATATGAAAATCTCTTCAAAAATAATAAATGGAATGGAGAGAGAACCATTTTCAAGGAATTTAAGGAAAATATTGATAAAATTGTCTTGGGACCAATAAAAGTTTCAATTTTAGGTTACGGTGGGGTTGGAAAAACAACTTTAACCAAACTAATTATCGGAAAAGAAATTAATTTAGAATACGTACCTACAATTACTGCAGACATTGCCACATATGATAAAATGGGCAAACGCAGAATTGTATTATGGGATTTTGCAGGGCAGATTCAGTTTACAGATTTATGGGACTCGCTTTTAAAGGAAACACGTATAGTATTGCTAGTCACAGATTCATCTTATAAAAATGTTCAAGATACTAAAAAAATCATGGAGAAATTTATTGAAAAGAAGGATTCAAACATGTTAATCATCGGAATCGCTAATAAGCAAGACCTTTCAAACAAACTAACTACGAAATTTGTTGAAAAAATATTTAATATTCCAACATATGGCATGATTGCGATTAACCCCAATTATAGAGTCATGATTCATGAAATTTTAAATGAGTACATAGAAAAAATTAATAAAATTGATGGATTTATAGAATAGATTAATAGATTAATAGAATAATAGAAAACATAGACACCGTGAGCATATATGAAAATAAACTCCCGAATCGAGCTTTTAAATTTGGAATCTAAGGATGGTAAAGAATTTATTTCATTTCCACCCTTATCAGATGAAGAAAAAGAAATTATAAACCCAATTGTGCCACCCACTTCAGGAATTAGAATGAAAATTTATGAAAAGCAGAATAAAACATATATTATGACTAAAAGGGCACAATATATGTTTCTAAGAGTTTTCAAAGCTGTTAGTGAAATAAGTAAAGAAAAAATAAAGAAAAACAATCCGGGTGTTCTATTAGTTTCTGACGATCGCCCATCTGCTAATTATCTCTTGGAATATTTTTCTAAAATTCTTGCATCCGAAGATTATCAGATTTATTACCAAAAACCTACAGGATCTAAGGCTGAATTAGAAGCTGAAAAAGAACCATATTACAGTCGAATGAGTACTCCTTATGGTAGTGCAAGTGTATTATTATACGATGAAATTGATTTGGTTATCGTATTAACTGCAAGTCATAACGATATTCTTTGGAATGGTGTTAAATTCTACATTGAACGTCCTATGCCAATTAGTGGAAAAGTAATGCAAAAAATTTCTAACAGGGCATTAAATTTAAGCGAAGTTTCAATAAATTCCGATTTTTCTATAAAATATATTGATGCTGATAAGAAAAATAATGATTATATCATCAATATTGCTCAAGAAATTTTAGATCTCTCAATTTTAAAGGATCGTAAAATAATTCTCTGGTCATATATGGGTACTGCACCTGAGATTCAAGATTTATTTGAGCGATTGGGGGTTAAAGTTATTCTCATCGATGAAGAAATGGAACCTCCAAATCCGACAGTAAATATCAACCATCAAAAAATTGAAAAATTAATGAAACAAGAGGATGTGAAAATTGCAATCCTCCTAGATTCTGATCGAGATCGTCTTGTTATTATTCACCATAATAAGGAAACAGGAGAATTTGATACACTTTTACCCAATGTAATTTATCCCGCAATGCATAACATTTTAATAAATGAGTTCAATCAAAAAATTATTAATGTTAGAACGATTCCAAGTGACCCCAGAAGTGATAAATATTCAAAATTAAATTTTATTACAGGTGTCGGCTACAAAAATTTAGGAATGATTTTGTATTCCGCAATTGGAAAAGAAATTGATAATGATAAATTCCAATCAAGCATTTTGTATGTAGAAACACCTCAAGGTTATAAAAAAATTGAGTCACCCGAAGATATAAAGAAAATAATACTAGATTCAAATATTAGAGGAGATGATATTTTATTGGTTCTGTGGGAGGAATCTGGGGGACACACAATTAATATCCTTAAAATTACCGAAAATGGTGAAAATGGTAAAGATTTTTCAATTATTCCAAAATATCCCGCAATAGGAGATAAATATCCAGCAGAAGCAATTTTAATTATCTCAGTTCTAATAGAAATGGGATATAATCTTTTAAACTATGTTGATGAAAAAATTATTGGCACACGAACAATGATCGATGCAGATGATAAAAGAAAATTAAAAATAGTAAATACATTTGCAGAGATGAAAGATCAATTATTTGCAATAAATAATAAGAATTATAAAATCGGTACATTTGAACAGGTGGATGGAAAAATAATAATAATTCACCTATGGAATGAAAACAGCAATATATATTTTAGACCTTCAGGTACTGGCCCAGGAGTCCGTATTTATTATTTTGGTCCAAAAGATAAAGCTAAATACGAATTAGATGACATTAAAGAGAAAATCGAACAAATGTTTTAAATTTTTTAATTCTTAATTTTTGATTCAATTTAATATTTATCTTGCTTCTTATCTAGATTTTAGTAAAAGACGTTAAAGGTTTTTTTTAATAATCGAAAGGAATAGATTAAAGATATTTTTTTCGGACTATTTAAACCTTCAATAAATTTCGAACTTGCCCTCCTAAGTGCAAACGTAGTTCGTTTTTAATACGGGTCATCTGTTTCAAGTTTTTTCCTGAACGGAAAATTTGCTTGACGCTCCTA
>JAUWOE010000003.1 GCA_030612265.1 Promethearchaeum sp. | reverse complement strand
AATGATAAAAAGGATACCGATAAAGAACAATGAAATAATCCCAATGAGCCAAACATCCATAATTATGCAAAGAATAGAAACGATTTAAATGCTTTGCTTATAACACATAAGTTAGTTTTGATCAAAAAACTTAGTATCTACTCATTTTTTAGTTAATTATTAAACATGTCTAAGGAAAAATTTTTTGATAAACGAAAAGAAATACTGAAAGAACTTGTTCTACAACTTCATGCAGGGAATGAAGATCTTCCCATGTTAAAAAAAAAATTTAAGGATGAGCTTGGATTGGTGTCGGCAGCAGAAATCGCCACCATGGAACAAGAGTTAATTGATAGTGGTGTTATTACTGCTGAACAAGTAACAAAATTATGTGATTTACATGTTGATATTTTTCGAGACTCTTTAGTTACTAATAAAAAACCCCAGACTATCCCTGGTCACCCACTACATACTTACATTGCTGAAAATGAAAAGGCAAAAGAATTGATTAGGAAACTAAGAGCAGATTTTAACCCAATGGACCTTATCCAATTAAAAGAAATAATAATTCATTATACGCGTCTTGAAAATCAACTCTTTCCGTTGCTTGAAAAAGTCGGTTTTTCCGGACCTTCACAGGTTATGTGGGCAAAACATGATGAAATCAGAGATATGTTTAACAAAGCCGATAAAAGTCAACTTGAAGAACTAATGGATACTGTTGCTGACATGATCTTCAAAGAAGAAAACATACTTTTTCCTGCTGCCTTAGAGAAATTATCAGAAGCACAGTGGATAAAAGTAAAGAATGGAGAAGAAGAGATTGGATTTGCATGGGTAAAACCTGGATCCGAGTGGAAACCAGTAACTCCAGAAGATATTCATGGTAAAGATATTACAAAAATACTGCCCGATTCATTACCTGATTTAGGTTTACTTCAAATGAAAACTGGCAAAATGTCTCTTGAACTCGTAAATCTTATGTTAACTCATTTACCCCTAGATCTGTCCTTTATTGATGAAAATGATAATGTTTTATATTATTCGGATGTTCCAGATCGCCTATTTCCTCGAAGTCCAGGTGTTATCGGAAGAAACGTAAAAAATTGCCATCCTCCTAAAAGTCAACACATTGTTATGAAAATTCTTGAAGCATTCAAAAAGGGTACAAAGGATGTAGCAGAATTTTGGTTGGAAATTGGGGGGAAATTCATCTACATTAGATATTTTGCTGTTCGGGATAAAGAAGGAAAATATCGTGGAACTTTAGAAGTTAGTCAAGATATAACTAAAATTCGAAAGTTAGAAGGAACCCAACGTTTGCTCAATTGGGAGTAAAATTTTTTTTTTTTAAATTTCCATCATTAAATCGAAATCGACTTATTTATTTGATTGCATATTTCGATAAAGTGCTTTAAAGTTATTGATTTTTAATACAACATCTACATTAAATGGGCATCGTTCAGAACACGTTCCGCATTCAGTGCATTCATCAACTATTAATCGGATTTCTTCTAAATTCTCAATATTTCTCGTGTTATTACTTAAGTCATTCAAAGCGATATCAATCAACCTGTTTAAATGACCCACATCAATTCCCGATGGGCAAGGTAAACAATGATTGCAATAAACACATTGCCCTGGAATAAAATCCTTAAAATCCAACATAAGTGAAGAATAATCCTTTTCGTCGTCAGTGGCTTTAAAATAATGAAGGTCTTCCTTCAGCTCTTGGACACTTTTAATTCCAGGTACCGTTGTAGAAACTCCAGGCTGAGTTAACACATAATGTAGGCATTGAATAGGGGAAACAGGTTGTTTTCTCTGCAATAATTTATCCCAAGTTACTGGTGAAATACGAGAATAGTTATTGTCCTCTAAATTGTAAACAGTTAAGTTTCGTTGCATTAACTTTCCCCCAGCGAATGGCTTCATTCCAACTAATCCAATATTATTGTCTTCACAAGCTTGAAATAATTCCCTTTTTCCAGGCGAAGCGTTAGATACCAAATTTATTGGATATAATAGCACATCTACCTTTCCACTTTCAATTGCTTTGATACCTGTTATTGAATCGTGTGTACTTAAACCTATATATTTCGTTATACCCTTTTTCTTTAATTTTAATGCAAGATCCATTAATCCCCCTTTCCCAAAAATATTATCAATTTCTTTCGCACTGACATTATGGACATGCAAAATATCGACTTTATCGATTTTCAAAAAATTCAAAAACCGATTAAAAAAATTCATGCATTTATCGAAATCTCGTAAAATTTTATATTGACCATTTTCCATTCCAGAACCGATGTGTGCGCCTATTACTACTTTATCTTGATATCCGTCAAGAGCGATTCCCATATTTTTAATTAATTCAGGAGGATTAGAAGCACAATCAAAATAATTGACTCCGTTTTTAATAGCTTCATGAATTATTGATACAACTACATCACGCGGTTGACCTTCAAAGTATACATTACCAAGACCAATCTCACTAACTTTTATGCCAGTTCTCCCAAGTGTGCGATAAATCATATTAACAACCTATTAATGTGATAATGAACAGATAAAACACTTAGCAATATAAAATTTATGAAATTTCTTTTTAAAATGAATAATAAGGTTATTTTTTTATTGTTCCAATTAAACCTTCAAAATGCAGATCAAAAGTTGCAACAATATTGCACTTTAATCTATTGCTATGAGTTAAAATTGTGCAATCTGTGAATGAAAGCCCTTTTTTCATATATTTTTGAAATAAAATCCATGAATTTAAAAAATCTTTATGATCTAAATTAATAAGTTGAATCCTGTGGCTATTCAATAAATACTCTCCAACGTTTTTTGCAAATTCTTCATTACGAAGTCTAACAAGAGCCAATGTTACCAATTCATCAAAAACATAAGTTGAAGTGTAAATTTCTCCAAATTCATTTTTTAAAAACCGAATCATCCAATTTTGAGCGATATCATGGTTTTTATCATCCGCATTTTTAAAGGCTAAAATAAAACCTGTATCGAGAAAAACACCCACTTAATCTTCACCATCTAATCGATAAAGTATAGCATCAATATTTTCTGATAACTCTGGGAATCCTAAATGGAATGTGTCTTTTAACCCAATCCAGGCAGGATCTTCTTCAAGAGGGATTAATTTATCATCTATTGGAATACCTTCAGAAATTAACGCATTCTCAATTAATTCTCCAATAATTCTCTTTTTATTCATTTTTCTCCCTCTTAATATCATATTGGCAATCAACTTATCCAATAACTTTTGATGTTTCTCATCAATGCGAATAGTACTCATTTTACCTAAATATATTTGATAATCTAAAAAATTTAAATGTATACAATTATACATGTATACAAAATAATAATAAAAATTAAAAAAAAACTAAATTAATAGAATCTCTTGAGCAAGTTCCTTGAAAATTTTAGTATCAATTGACCCCAGATTTCCGGTTTTTATGAAAGCATCAATCTCTTGTTGAAAATCTGTTTCAATTTTATTAAGGTAAAAATCTAATCGCTCTCGGAATATTTCATCAACAGATTCCGAAGTGATTACAACAATCTTTACTTTTTCTCCAATAGCACCATTAATTTTGAAATTTTTATAATCTATTTCTTTGAGGGAACTACCTCCATCCCCACTTCCACTAAGTTCTCCAACAAATGAATCCATTGCAGATATAAATCCGGATACGATAATCTCGTCAAGTTCAAATGTCGGATTATTAAACGAAAACAAAGAAAGCCCCGATTCTTTAGTAATAATTAATAAAGATCTGAAAATTTCAGGTGATTTTTCCTGAATTGAAGAGTTTAAGTTAGTTTCACAGTGAATATCGGAAGGAACATAAAATTGAGACATTTTCTTTGGTTTATAAGAATCCCTTTCAGAAAAAGCATATTTTGATATTTTCACAACCTGGCTTAATGCTCGAATCGGCTGTGGTGGTAAAGATCTGATATACTCATTCTGCAGATTTTCATTTTTGGTTTTACTTTTTCCGCCTTTAGTAATCCCAAAAATTCGTTTCTGGTGCGGATCGACCACATATAACCATGCATTGACTCTTTGCATGTCAGCTACAAGTCTATCGTATCCAATTTTTAATACTCCTGCTGCTGTTGTTACAAATATAATCCAATCTGATATCTCTCCAGCGCGTCCAATATCTAAGAAAATCTCTTTATATTTTTTCTCAATTTCGTAACCCGTTAAAACAAATACGGTTTCAGTTTTTAGCGAAGTATCTTTTTTAGTTAAATACAGATCTACACAGTATTCATTATCTTCTGGAGTTTGGAATACGTTTATGTTGATATCGGCACAGTAATCTGCGAATACATTCATTAACTCGGTTTTTGAGATGAAATCAAACCTTTTAACATTATCACTGAATTTTTTATCTTTGATTAAATCATATCCTAAAAGATTGAATTTTGGTTGATAGTGTTTTAAGATGGATTCAATTATACCACCAAGGGATTGATCATCTGATTGTTGAATTTCTCTAGATTGACAGAAATTAAGTAAACCTTCTTCAGAATTGCCCTGAAGTAAGCATCCCAAATTAATAAATCCATTTTTAATTGTTGTTGTATCTGAGAATTTTTTATAAACAGAGCTAAGTTTTTCGGGCATTATAATCACGACTTTTTATTTTTAAAAATCATTTTCATATATCTAATATTTGGATGATTAAGGAGTTTAAACGTTTGTTTATTTCTTCATTATTTTCTAAAATTTTCTCTCCTGTATCTAATGATATTTTAATTTGATTTTCAAATCTGCTTTCAATTTGTTTTCTTAGATATTTCAATCTTTCACGAAAAATATTATCACTGGATTCTGATAAAATGGTAATAATTTTTATATCCTCGCCAATTTCTGCACAAATTTTAAAACCTTTATATGATATCTCTTGTAGACCTGTAGATCCACCACTTAAAGTCTGGACAAAGCTATCTATAGCAGTTAAAAATCCAGAGATCATTTGTTCATTAAAAGCAGTTTCATTTTCTGAGTTTGAGAAAGAAAATATATTAATACCTGATACCTTCCCCATTATTAGTAGAGTTTGGAAAGAATTCCGATATTTTTTTTCCTTCTTTTGGGCGCTCCAGTAATCATGGCGGGAAACAATCGGATCGATATAATTCATTCGGATTTTTTTTGGTTTATAGGCGGAGCGTTCATCAAAGGCATATTTTGAGATTTTTATTACCTGGCTACCTGCACGGATTGGTCTTTGGGGTAATGATGCTATCAAACGATCTCTAAGTTCAGAATCACGAGCTTTTGAATTTTTGCCTTTAGTTACTCCCAATACACGTTTTTGCACCGGGTCAATGATGTAAAGCCAGGTGTTAATACGTTTCATATCGGCAATTAAGCGTTCCAAACCGATATTTTTGGCTCCAATAGGTGTTGTAACGAATAATTTCCATTCTGCAATTAAGGTTGATCGTGCGAGGTTTCCAATCATTTCATCATAATTACCCATATTTAATTCAAAACCTGTGCGAACAATTACGGATTCAGTAGTAGTAAAGATTCCTTTTGGCTTCTTCGTTAAATATAGATCCAGATCATAGCCATCGATATGATCACATCTATAGACATTAATTCCCAAGTCCGCACAATACTCTGCAAACATATTTATTAATTCAGTTTTCGAGATAAAATCAAAATCCATTGAACAATATTCCAAATAGAGATCTTCATATATAATTTTTCCAAGATAGTCAATAGGATCACAATATTTCGTTTTTAAATCGTCATCTGTTGAGAATTTAGTTAGGAAGAAATCAAGAATTTTTAAAATAATTGAATTTTTAGATTCTAAATCACTTTCTGATAAAGAAATTTCATGTTTTTTAACGAATTCTAATAAATCCTCTTTTGAACTTCTATAAAGTATATGATCTAAGGAAATTAAACCATACTGAGCCTTATTGTTTTTATTATAAGCAGAAACTAATTCGTCTAATGTTTTTTTCCCCATAATTAAATCATTTACAAATTGTTATAAAAATCCTTTTTCTATCAGAATATAGCATTTTATTGTGAAAAATTATCTATTAGAAGATAAAATGGAATAAAAATTAATTTTCAACTAAACAACAAAATATAACTCAAAATGAGAAAAAACGAATTATCAATAATAATTAGATATATTAAACAAAAATTAGACTAGTCTAATAATAGTATAAAATGGAGATGAATTATTCTGGTAGATGAACATGTTCATAATCCAAAGGCTAAATTTGGATTAGAGGTCGGTGAAAAAGTTCCATTTTTTGAAATTCAAGATGTAGATGGACAGAATATAAATATTGAGAAATTATATTCCAAGCAAGCAGTACTTCTTAATTTCTTCCGTGGACATTACTGAGTTCCATGTAAACATTTTCTATCACTTTTAACCGAGAACCAAACAAAATTTGATGAAAAAAACGTATCAGTATTGGCAATTGCAAGGGATCCACCTAAAAAATTAAAAAATTTTAAGAATTCCAACCGATTTTCCATGCCTATCATAGCCGATATGAAAGGCTCTATTGTAAAAAACTATAAAGTTTATACAACCGGGAATTCATTGGATCATGCATTTTTAAAATTTAAGCTGGCGATACCTACGACATATTTAATTGATACAAACGGCATAATCAAATGGCGATACGTTGGAACTCGGGAAGATAGGCCTGATATCACACAAATTTTCCAAGCGATAGAAAAAAATCTTAGCGAACTCAATAAAACCAAAAATATATCCATTGATGAAAGATCAACCAAAAACAGTAAACCTTTGGTGTTTTAGGATTATTTGGTATGCAACCAATTATCTTTCATAAAATGGAGTTGATTTATTTTTTATAATTATTTTTTATTCTCTTTTATTATAATGATCTTCGTTGAAGAACCAGAGCAGTTGCTGTGTTTACCAAGATTGTGAATATTAAGCCAATGATGGTTGCATACGCAACTGTGTTAATGTTTTCGAAGAAAATACCTGGTAAGACTGCAAGCAAACTTAATTGATTTCCAACATAAATTGCTAAAATTGCTGCTAACATTGTAGAATTGACCAATATCCCAATCAAAATTGATATTGAGCAGGAAATTGCCATGGCACTTAAACTAATCGCTAAAGAATCCCAAATACCATCAAGTAAAGTTTCAGGTGGAATATCTAATTTTATTAAATCGAGTAATAATCCAACCAGAACACTGAGAAAAATAGCGATCACTAAGCATAAATAAACTGCAATTAGTTTAGCGAACATTAAATTCCAACGCTTGACTGGCCTGATTAGAAACAAATCATACACATGACGATCTTTTTCTGATACAATTGTAGTGCTGAGCATAACAGCAGCCAAAGTACCACTCAAAGAAGATACCATTAATCCTACTAAGATACTGAGCGGAATACCTTCAGTATCCGGTTGAAAATAATGAAGGAGTAAACTTATCAAGGGCATACCTATCCATAAGACCAACATAACTTTGCTTTTATAGAACCCCTTGAATTCATCTTTAATTAACAAACTTAGGCTCATTTTACTCATCCTCCTCGACGTACCTTAAATATACATCTTCCAACGATGGTTGTAGGAGATTAAAATTTCGGATGATGCATTCATTAGAAACTAATAGATGTAAAATTTCTTGCAAAGCGGTATCGAGATCCACATCAGGATTTAAAGTGAGAACAAACTTCAATTTTCCATGTTGTTTTACTTTTGAGACTTGGGGCAATTTTTGTATAATATTACAATCTGGTTTCATTTCCGAGAGAATGACCTCAATCTCGTGCCCCACATGGAACTTGGCTTGTAATTCTTGTGGTGTTCCAATATTCAGAATTTTACCATGGTTAATTATTGCAATTCGATCGGCGATATCCTGCACATCACTAAGAATATGACTTGATAGGAATATAGTAATATCTTGTTGGGCTAATTGACGAATTACTTTCTTCATTTGGAACCGACTACTCGGATCTAATCCGGTCATAGGTTCGTCAAGCACTAAAAAGGTTGGTTTATGCAATAATGCTTGGGCTAGGCGTAATTTTTGTTGCATTCCTCCCGACAAATGCACAATTTTTTTATTTTTGACATCATGGAGTCCCACAATTTGTAACACTTCATCAATTCTTTCTGGAAGTTTATGTGGGTCATAACCAGAGAGACGTCCGAGTGTATCCAATAAATGATTAACGGTACGCCAAGTTTGAAAGCCCACATCTTGGGGAAGATAACCCAGAAACTGATAAATTTCGTTCTGAGTTTTGGAAAGTGGATGATTGTTGAGATAAAGGGTGCCTTCAAATTGACGGATGAGCCCTACAATTATTTTCATTGTGGTGGTTTTTCCGGCACCATTCGGTCCAATATATCCGAGGATTTCTCCCTTCTTTAGGGTTAAACTTATATCATTAAGGGCAAAAAAATCTCCGAATTGCTTGGTAATATTATGCAATTCCAGCAAATTTTCAGTTGGTGTTGAAATTTTTGAAGGGTTTGTTAAAATGGGAGTTGACATATTATTTGATTTATAAAGATAACGCGAATATTTAAAACATTATAATCGGGTATAGTTTTGAGAAAGGTATTGAATTTTTTTAATTTTTTCTATTCGAGCGCAATATTCGCCAAATTTCTGAAATAAAGGTAAATTACTAATCTTTCCTTCCATTTTCTCATCAAAATTAATCCAATTATACCATATGTGCCCCTCCATGGATAAAATCGGCATATGTGCAAAAATTGTTTCCAAATAATCAGGATGTTCCGTGTATCCGTATTCAGCAACAATGAATGGCTTCTTATTTTTTTTTGTCTTTTCCATTACCTTAAGAATATTTTTTTGGAATTGGGGGAAATCTATATTCTTTTTCTTAGCTTTTTGCTTGAAATATTCGATTAAATAAGGATAAATTTTCAAAATCCATTTTGGGTTCCATTTTAAAACATCAAGTGAATCTTCTAAAAACATCTGAAAAACAGCACCTACGTCATCTTCATTATCTCGGGAAATTGAATATTTATACATGAAAAAATCGGCTCCAATTATATCTGCTTTGTAATATTTTGGAAAATTTAGGTTAGCATTTGTAATCAATGTGGGTCTGTTTGAATATTTTCTAACTAAACTTTGGATACTATCAAGATATCGGTGTGGAGATAGAAATCCATAATATGCTTCATTATTGATGCAATAACTTATGATATTGGGGTATTTTTGCTCTGAATATTTAAGTAAATAATTTTTTATCTCTGAAAACTTGGGTAATAAATTCCAATTTATTGGTAAATTAAGAATAATTTTAATCCCAGCGTCATCAAAAAGATGGAAAAACTCCCCTGGTATACTCGATTGGTGAATCTTTCCTCCATTTTCATTAATAATTGTGGGCCATATTCTTACGGTATTTATTCCAAGCGTTTGTAAATAAGGGATGATCTTTTTTAATAAATCTTCCGAAACAATTTGTGGCGTATAGATTTTTCTTGGATTTTCTTCTAACCTAAATGGATCCAAGAAAAGATTCATTCCTTGGATGAAAAAGGGGGAATCTTCATCATTTAGATAAATAAGACCGTCTTTAATCTCTATATTCATTAAATTATCATCAAGAAAAATTTTATAATCTCTAAATGGAATTAGATTTTGTTTTATAAAAACAATTTTTAAAAAGGAAAATTGAGACTTTGTATTAATGGTTGAAGAAATTTCTAAAGATCAAAAATTTACTTACGGTCAAGAATTAGAGAAATTGGTTGTTGATGAATTACCTAGTTGTATCGGCTGTAATGAATGTATGCGCGTCTGTCCCGTTAGTAAATCTCCAGACCTCACTATTGCACTTCTAAATGAAGCTTTGACAAATAAAAACGAACCGAAAGGTATTGTTAAAGAATTTGCACTCAATTGTTGTCAGTGTGGTAGATGTGTACCGGTGTGCCCACCAGGCGTGCGTCGAGATTTAATGGTTTTATATACCAAATCCAAAATGAAATCCTATCCGAGTTCATATAGTGCATATGTAAGATTAAAACAACCGGATCCTCCCGCTGCAGCTCGGGCGATATATGCCCTTAAGAAAAAAACCATGAAAAAAGCACTTGGTAGGTTAAATGACGTAATAGATACTGACGAATTGGGAGAAGCTGAATTATTATTTTATCCGGGTTGTTATATTTTTAATGAGGTTTGCCATAAAACAGTAGCAATAATGGAATATTTAGGCGAAGATTTTGAAATTTTGGGGGGGTATACAAAATGTTGCGGGTGGCCGCAATATCTTCAAGGGAGGCTGGAAATGGCTGATGTTTTCCTTGAAAGGTTATGGAAATGTATTTCCAAAATAAATCCCAAACGAATTATAACAACCTGTGCCGAATGTTATGCTTCACTGCGAAAAATTAAAGCGGTGTATAACGCAGATTTTATTCCCTTAACAACCACAGAATATTTCTTGCAAAATGTTGAACATTTGCCCATTGTAAAATTCACAGATAAAAAGATGGGACTTCATGATTCTTGTCATATTTCCCGAAAATTTCGGCAAGATGAAGTTCCTAGGAAATTATTGGAACATTTTGGTGGATATCAAGAATTGGAAAACAACAAGTCCAATACGAAATGCTGCTATTATTATAACTTCGAACATGATCCTGAAAATCATAATCATCGAAAGGAAAGAATCCAGGAAGTTAAAGATGTAGCGGATGTTATGGTCTCAGATTGTATAACATGCCACGAAGTGTTTAAGGAAAAAATGGGGGATGAAGAATTGGAGATTTTTGATTTTAATGATATGGTTTATCACTGTATTCAATTAGAAGAACAAAAAACCCAAAAAAACCCAAAAGGGGAGAATTAAATGGGGAAACCAATTGATTATTTGATTGTAGGGGCTGGACAGGCAGGAATTCATGCAGCTCAAACGCTTTTAAAACAAGCGAACAAATCTAATATAACGATCGTTGATGATGATCCTGATTCTTTTTATTATCGCGCTGCTCTTAAGTATATGGTGAAAAAAAGGGTAGGCGAACAAGAATTGAATGGTGCAACAGAATCCTTTTTTAAAAATAAAAGAATTGATAAAATTGCACAAAAAGTCTCGGCTATAAAACCTTCAGATAATTCAGTAATTTTAGGGGATAATACAGAATTACATTATAATAAATTACTAATTGCAACTGGTGGGCATTCTTTCATCCCTCCAATCCCGGGAAATGATATTAAGGGAGTTTATCCACAAAGAACACTTGAAGATACCAGAAGGATATGCGATCTTGCCGATAATGGAAAATTTAAAAAATGCTTTGTTCTGGGTGCGGGAGTGTTAGGAACCGAATTGGCTGAAAGTTTAGCAGAGCGCAGAGTAGATGTAGAAATATTTTCAAATCACAAAATTATGGTTCCAAGAATGCTAGATTCAAGAGCTTCGGAAATTATAGTTGAGCTGTATAAGAAGAACGGGGTTAAAATCCATTTTGAAGAATCAATTTCCAAAATCCTTGAGGATGAAAATAATAATGTTCGTGGCATCGAAACAACCAAAGGGGAAATTATTGATTGTGATGGGGTATTTATTTGCACCGGAATGAGACGCAATATTGAACTTGCGAAAAATGCCGGTTTAAATGTAGAACGTGGAATTATCACAAATAAATACCTTCAAACTTCAGATCCCAATATATTTGCTGCAGGAGATGTCGTTGAAATTGTAGATGATAACCAATTCCATCATTTTATCGATCTTTGGGGTCCAGCTGGAGATATGGGAAAAATTGCAGCTAAAAACATGATGGAAGACTCAAAACCGGAACCTTATGATATTGGAGCTTTTCATGCTTACACTATTTTCTGGAAGCATAATTGCCATGTTCTAGGTGATTTTGCACCGAAAGATTTGACTGGAATTGAGACTTTGATTTATGATAAGAAATCTTCGACAACTCATAATTACTATAAAATTCATTTCAAAGACAATCGAATAATCGGAATAATATCTCTGGGAGAAGCGAGAGATCCGATAATTTTGCAGCATATTATTAAAGAAAAACTTCCTATTCCACCAAATATATCAAAAGAAGAAATAATTGAACGTGGTTTCGATTACGAAAGAATATTATATTCAAAGAGGTAGTTTATTTGGATATTAATTGGCAATTAATCCTCATTATGGTGGGTTATGCTTTTTTTAATGGGGTTGGAAGCCTTTTTTTTAAAATTGGTTTAAATAAAATAGATAATACTAAAATATCCTTTACCAAATGGTCCAAAGAAAATTTCAGGGCGTTTCTTGAATTGTTAAAAAATCCAATTTGGATTTTAGGTTTTATTTTTCTTCTAATCGATTTTATTATTTACCAATTTGCTTTAAAAATATATGAAGTTTCTGTTGTTAAACCCTTGGTTAATCTTAATTTATTTTTTGTTATTCTATTCGGTTTAACAATCATGAAGGAAAAAATTAATTTAAAAGAATGGATAGGTACCGCGCTAATAATAATTGGGGCAATTACTATAACCATAAACAGCGAATCATCAGATACCAATCTTAATTATATAAATTTCTGGATATTTTTATCCATTATGATAATTTTAATTGTCTTTAACATGATAATTTTAACCAGATTTAAAAATGGAAATTACGAATATTTTGTTAGCATTTTATCAGGAATTCTCTATGGAATGGGTTCAATATTCAATAAAGGGCTCTATTCATCAAATTTACAGCAAGGTTATTTTACAATTCTTGTAATACTCTTTGTGTTATCATATTTTTTAGCATTTATTTACGGCCAAGCTGCGTATTTAAAGGGAAGAATGAGTATTGTTTCAGTATTGGTAAATATTCTTAGTATTCTTACACCGTTCATTGGTGGGATTATAATTTTTGGAGAATCATTTCAATTATTAAAAATATCCGGATTAGTTCTTATAATCGCGGGCATACTTTTAAATTATAAGCAAGAAAAATCTGACCAGGGGAATTGAAAGATGATTGACACCAAACTTAAAAAATCGAAGATTAACGCAATAGTCGATCAATTTGTGAAAAAATTTTTGCTCAATCATATTTCTGCAAACCAAATGACCTTAATTGGTTTAATATTGGGATTAACTAGTTCAATAGTGATTGTAATATCGGAGATAATTAATTGGAATGTCATAATTCAGAAAATAATATTCATAATTGCAGTTATTATAATGGTAGTTTCTTTTGGGGCAGATATCTTTGATGGAGCATTAGCAAGGATGAAAAAACCAACCGTTTTTGGGGGAATTTTTGATATTTTTTCAGATAGAACTGTTGAGGTTTCCATTTTAATTGCCATAATCTTCATTGATCCTGTAAATTTATTATGGCCGGGAGTTTTTTCTTTGGGCTCTATTGTTTTATGCATTACCATATTTTTATTAATAGGTGGAGCCGTTAACGAATCCGAAATAGAAAAGATGGACGAAAAGAAGAAAGTTATCTTTTATGCAAACGGATTAATGGAAAGAACAGAAACATTCATTTTTCTTTTCTTTATACTGGTAATTGATATTTCTTTAGTAAGAATTATATTAATGTGGATTTTTGCCCTATTAGTATTTATAACGGCTCTCCAGCGGTTTTTTCATGCATATAAATTATTCTACAAATCAAATAAGTAATTATCATAATAAAGCGAAAGAGTTTTAATCCCAAACTATAATGTAAATATGATTTTAATGTTGGAATATGATTTAGTAGTAGTTGGGAGCGGAGTTGGATTAACTTTAATTAGCCAAGGAATACAAATGGGATTAAGCTGTGCCCTTATTGAAGATGCTAAAATGGGTGGGACTTGCTTAACACGGGGCTGTATCCCAAGTAAAGTCTTAGTCTATCCTGCTGATATTGTAAGAGAAACGGAACATGCCAAAAAAATTGGTCTTGATATAAAAATTGAAAAAATAAATTGGGAATTAATTTCTAAACGAATGTGGAGCCAAATTGATGAGAGTAAATCCATCGAGCACGGTTTATCCCAAGCACATAATCTGACAATCTATCACGGAGTTGGTGAATTTGTCGGAGAATATGAAATGAAAGTAAAATTAAATAAAAACGGGGAATATAGTGAAATTTTTCGTGGAAAGAAAATAATACTAGCATCAGGGGGGAGATCTTTTATCCCGCCTATAGAAGGATTAGATAAAGTTGGATATGTTACAAGTGAAACATTTTTCGGACCAAAATTTCCTAAAAAACCTTGGGAAAGCCTTATTATAATAGGCGGTGGGGTTATTGCTGCAGAATTTGCCCATATCTTTTCTGCCATGGGGACCAAAGTAACTATTGTTGAAATGCTTCCTCATTAGTTTCAACCGAAGAACCAGAAATTAGTGAAATTTTGGAACGAAAATTCTCTGAGCATCTGCAAGTTCTATTAAACCAGAAAGCAACTAAAGTTGATAATAAACATGGTAAAAAAGTTGTAGAACTATTGGATTTAAATTCAAATGAAATATCCCAAATAAGCGCTGAAGAAATTCTTATTGCAACTGGAAGAAGATCTAATGCAGATATTCTTAAAGTAGAAAAATCAGGTATTCAAACGGATAAACTCGGGTGGATCCTTACAAATGAATTCCTAAAAACAAACAAATCAGATATTTGGGCTATTGGTGATGCGAATGGTAAATATCAGTTCCGACATAAAGCAAACTATGATGCTGAAATTTGTACACGAAATATCTTCGGGCATGGAAAGAAGAGTTCTGTTGATTATTCTAGTGTCCCTTGGGCAATTTTTACCTATCCTCAAATAGCTCATGTTGGAATGACTCAAAAAGAAGCAATTGACAAAGGATATCATATTTATTCGGCTGTTAAAACTTATTCTACAATAGCGAAGGGGTTTGCCATGGGTTTAGAAGCTGATGATGCGTTATTTAAATTAATAGTTGACCAAAATTATCAAATACTTGGTGCTCATGCGATTGGACCTCATGCTGCTTTATTAATTCAACAGATTGTTTATCTAATGAATGCGGGATATACCTGCCCGCATGATGAAGAAGTTGACATTTCAAAAACAATTCCTAAAGCAGCTAATTCTTGTCCTGAAGCGGGATCATTCATGCCCATTTATAAATCGATGGTAATACATCCTTCACTGAATGAAGTGGTTGGTTGGTCTTTAGGAAACTTAAAACCCGTAAATATTACGGAACATCACCATTAATTTTTTTTCTTTTTTAATTATCTGGAATTGAAAGAGTGAAGTATATTATTTCCTATCTTCATCAGAGAATTGAAATTTGGCCAAGTCATTGTTTAAAAAGTGATCAACTAATTTTTCGAGTGCTGGATTTGAGTCTTGCTGAATAACTAGACCAATCCTTCCTGAACTTTCTAATTTTTTCCAGAGCTTTTCATTACCATGAAGACTTTCGTTAAAATGCGAAAATTTCTGTTGCACGAGGTAAGACTGACCTTCAAAAACATAACATATCATAAAAGGGGGGATTCTGGTCATAAGAATTGTATATTTTCCAAAATTGGCGCGATCTAATCCTTGAGAAAAAATTTCATCACTAAAAGAATTAAAGGCTGAAAGAAAACCACTAAAGAGTTCTTCATTCACTTTCCATTCTTCATTTAATATCTTATTGTAAATAGGAATCCCCGATTGAGTCATAATTAACAACATAATGGGGGATTCAGGTTTATAATCGGGAACTTTAATCGGTTTCTTTCTTTTCATGCTTTGAATTTGATCATATAGCTGAATTTTCTCAAGCCGAGTACTTATAGATGCATTTTCAGTTTTCATTTGATTCCATTCTGACAAAGTGTGGAGAAAATTGTCGTGCTCGTTTGAGATGGCTTTCGCCAGATTCGTTAATCCATATTCTTCAGCAATTCGTTGTGCTTTGGTAAAAAATTGGCGGGATTTTGTAAAATCTAAATATAATAAACTGACCTTTGCTTTGAGCAGAAAAGTTTTTGCTAAAGACTCCACATAAAAATCTCTTTCTTTTGAGCAAATTTCTTCTAGTTGGTTTAATAGAGGGGTTAATTCATCCAATACTTGCTCATTCTTAGATTTTTCGAATTCATCAAGCAACATTATACATAAATATAGGATTGCGCTGATAGTAATGTCTGTTCGAACAAATTGTTCTTCTTGAATGAGATATTTAAAAATTTCTTGAGCAGCTCCGAGATCACGGGTTCGATTACTCGTGGAGAGTAATCTTGCTTTTGCAAATTTGTATCTTACCATAATCGCTTTGTTGTTTGTGTTTAGATGTTTAGATTGTTCAATTTGTTTAAAAATACGAGTGGCATTCTCTATATCACCCATTTCGAAGTAGGCTGAGAAAATTAGATATGAAGTATCTATTATTAACCTACTTCCCCCAATTCTTTCAGCTAACGCAAGAGCTTCGTTCAATTTTTCAAGCGCCAGGGTATATTCTTCATTATCTTCATGAATAAATGCTAAATGATGTAATGCTCTCATTATGAAGGTAGGATTATTATATTTTTGCGCCCGAAATAATGAATTCTCAATATTTTCTTTCGCTTTTTTAGATTCATTCTTTAAACCATATATTATTCCCAACACAAGAAAATTGTTCATCTGATAAAAATTGACTGTGGGAGAATCCAATCTTGCGCATATTTCTTGTGATTTTGTAAAAAATTGAAAAGCGTTATTGGATTCCCCTATCATCATTTGAAATGAACCAAAAGAACTAAAAGCATATGCTTTATCTCCTTCTTTTCCCCAAATCTCGAGAATCCTAACACCTTCTTGAAGGTTTTCAGAGGCTTTCATTGTATTTCCTAAATAATATTGATTCCCACCTCTATGAATATAAGATAGTCCAATTCTTCGCTTACGCTCCTTATCCGAAATATCTTTTAGTTCTTCAATTTTGTGAGAAAAGATATCTAAAAGAGCGAGACTTTCGTTATTTCGTTCCATAAATTTTAGGATTTCCGCCTGATTGAGGAGCGCATCAATTACTTCGAGACAATTTTTGATATTCTGACTCAAGTGTACTGCTTTTTCTCCCATCTCATGTGCTTTCGGGTAATCTCCTAGATAATAGTGTGCTCTGCTCTGGAGTGTATAAAAATGTACTTGTTGACGACCAAGATATCTATCTACGGGTTCTAAAGAATGTAAAAATTCTAAAACTTCTGAGAATTGTCCTGCTTCAATCATCTCTTCCCCTTTCTGTAAAAATTCCGCAAAGTTCTTATTTTTCTTACCGAAAATCTTTCTCATAAGGAAATCATTCTCCATAGCAAATGAAAAAAAGAAAAATCAAATATCCTGTCTTGAATTTGATTATTCCACTTTTGTTCATACAAAGTTAATGACTCTTCTCTTTTAATTCTTATACAACAAAATGCATTAAACAAGAACTTCTTTACTTAATAGAAACTTTTCAGAAATTAGAAAAAGGATACTCTTCTTGTTAAAGATAGGAAATTGAACCCGTAAATAATCGTTAATCTATAAAATTCTAAATTTAATTATACAAAAATATATAGTAAAAAAAGAAATTAACTAAAAAAAAAATTAAATTTATTCCCTGTGAAGATGATGATCCCACAATCCATCCTTTTTGCCCTGTAATTCATAAGTAGCCATTAATTCATTGGATTGTGCTTCTTCTTCGATTTGCTCATTAACAAACCACTGCAACATATTTATTGCTTCATATTCCTTTTTCTCATAAGCAAGTTCTAACAAACTTCGAATCTTCTTAGTAATGTATTCTTCATGTTCGATGGTTACTTTAATGGTTGCTTCGGTGTTTGGGTATGCAGTAGGCACTTCTCCAATTGCTTTTAATTCTACATGCCCGCCTGTCGCTATTATATATTTCATAAAACGTTCTGCGTGTTCATTTTCTTCTGCAAATTGTTTTCTCATCCATGCTGCGTAATTATGCATCGATTTTTCTTCAGCCCAAAGGGAAATTCCAAGATAAATATATCCTGATTTCAATTCTTCGGTAATTTGAGCATTTATTGCATCATTCATTTCTTTACTAATCAATACCATTCTTAATCAAATAAGGATAAGAATTAGTATTAATTAAAAACGATTCTTTAATCTCTAACTAAATTTAGTTAGTTTAATTATAATTTGTTAAGTAAAAATGAAATGTCTTTCATTTAATAAAACCCAATATACCATTTTCTTTCTTTTTATTAGAAGTAATATTAAAGTTTTCAAATTATAATATAATTTGATGACTAACGAAGAAGAAAACCCTAAGATTACTCTAGATTGCATTGGACTTTTTTGCCCCGAACCATTATTTGAAACGCGTGAAAAAATAGATTCAATTGAAGTGGGGGAAATTTTAGAAGTATTCGCTGATGATCCAGCAGCCGAAGAAGATTTGAAACGATTTTGTAAAAGAACAGGGCATTCTCTTCTTAAATTTGAAAATAATAATGGCGAATTTAGATTTTTAATCAAAAAAGAAAAATAGAAAATAGAAAATAGTGATAGAAATGAAAAATGAAAACTCAATTTTATATGTACAGACAAGCGATGATCTCGAACGTCAATATTCTCCACTAGTTTTAGCTCAATCTGCAAAAGCAATGGATATTGATGCAAAAGTATATTATCTTGGTCAAGGTTTACGCATTCTCAAACCTGTAACTGCAAAAAACATTAAATTAGGAAATTTCCCGAGTATTGAAGAAATGATTCAAAAAACTCTTGGAATGGGCATAGAGATATATGTATGTGAAGCTTCAAAGCAAATGCTCGGTTGGGACAAAGTTGAATTGGTTCCCGGCTTAAAAATTGTTGGCGCTGCGACCTTGAATGATTTAGTTCTAGATGCTGGCGCAACAATGTGGTTTTAAATAAAATTACTTCAATTTCTTTACTTCTTGATTAATAATAATGATATAAACAAAAAAGAATGATGAAAAGGATTAAAAGGAAAATTTAAAGGAATAGGAAGAAGAAATGTCGGAAAAAAAAAGTAAACATATATACTTGGATTATCAATCATCAAAACCAGTGGATCCCCGAGTAATTGATGCAATGATCCCAATTTTTAATGAGAATTATGGAAATCCATCATCCCTTCATGAAATCGGCGATCAAGCAACAGATCTCCTAGCGAAAAACCGTGAAATTATTGGAAAATTCATTAATGCAGAACCGAATGAGATACTATTCACAAGCAGTGCAACCGAATCTATTAATCTAGGTATACTAGGCTATGCACTTCGAAATAAACGTAATGGCAACCACATTATTATCTCGGAAGTTGAACATATCTCATTACATAATATCGCAAAATATCTTGAAAAGAACGGTTTTAGAGTCTCAAAAGTCCCTGTAGATCAATACGGTCGCGTAAAAATAAATAAAATTAAATCTCGAATTACAGATCAAACAATTCTTATTTCTGTTCAGACCGCAAATAACGAAATTGGAACTATTCAACCCATTGAAGAAATTGGAGAAATCGCATCCGAACATAACATTCCATTTCATACCGATGCAGTGGCTGCTGAGGGTCAATTACCTATTGATGTTAAAAAAAATAACATTAGTATGTTAACATTAAGTAGCAATGATATCTATGGTCCAAAAGGTGTGGGAGTTCTGTATTTGAAAAAAGGTATTCGAGTGCAACCTCAAATTATCGGAGGAGGTCAAGAACGTGGATTTCGCTCAAGTACAGAAAATATGAGTGGAATTGTTGGAATGGGAAAAGCGGTTGAAATTGCTCAACAGGAAATGGACGCCGAATCCAAACGTTTGATTGGTTTTAGAGATAAAATTATAAAGGAAATTTTAGATGGAATTCCGCAAACACACTTAAATGGGCATCCTACACACAGGCTTCCTAATAATTCTCATTTTCGATTTGAAGCAATTGAAGGCGAATCGATCCTATTATCATTTAAAGATCTCGGGATTGCAGTATCTACAGGTTCAGCATGCAGTTCAAAAACTTTAGAACCATCCCACACACTAATTGCTACAGGTCTTTTACATGAAGAAGCTCATGGATCGCTCGAAATTACTACGGGAAGATTTACAATTCAAGAAGATATCGAAAGAATGATTGAAGTTACTCCTGGTATTGTCAAAAGATTACGGGAGATGTCACCGTTATATAAGAAAAAACCCGAAAATTAAGAGTTTAATCAAAATTATTATGGAAATAATCAAATCAAATAAAAAAAAATAACAATTAAAAAAATGGAAGAAAAAAAATGAAATCAACAAACTATTCGGAAAAAGTACTAGACCATTTTAAGAACCCGAGAAATGTTGGGACTTTAGACGGCCGTAATGTCGCCAGCGGAAGAGTTGGAAACCCTACATGTGGTGATATAATGGAAATGTATATCAAAGTTGAAAATGATGTGATCGAAGATATCAAATTCCAAACTTTCGGTTGTGGATCTGCTGTCGCCACATCATCAATGACAACAGAAATGGTAAAAGGATTATCACTCGAACAAGCATTGAAAGTAACAAGAAAGGATGTTGCAAACAAATTAGACGGTTTACCACCAATTAAAATGCATTGCAGCAATCTAGCAGCTGACGCTCTTCATGAAGCCATCCGAAATTACCGCGCAGGAAATTATAATAAAGAAAATTCTCCAATGTCAGAAATAAAACCCCAAACTAATGTTATTAAAGGTGAAATCGATTATATCGGAAAAGGAGTCTCATATCAAGTCAAAAATTATTCCGATTATAAAGATCAGCGGGTTTTAGTATTATTCAAAGGAGATATTTCCATCGAAATTGCCCTAGAATTAACTAAACATACTGGACGGGTAATTTTATTAACTCTTGAAAAAGAAATAAAGAGTGACAACGATTTAAGAAAGAAACTTCTCCGTTCTGATGTAAAACTACTATATGAAGCAAAACTCTTGGAAATTCTCGGAGAAGGCGAAGTGGAAAAAGTAAAGATCTTAGATCTCGATGAAGAAGATAAATATGAACTTTTTGTTGATGCGGTTATTATTCCCGAACTTTTAACTATTCCAAGCACAACCGAATGTTCCGATGATATCCCTCTTTGATTTTTTTGCTTTATTTTTCATTTTTTTTCATTTATAATGATAAACTTTTTTTTAAAGGAAAATTTAACATCACTTGAGTAAAGTTATAAATTAAGTGAAAACTCAATTTTTTACTTTATTTGAAAATTGTTAAAAAACGGTTTGAAATAAAATGGCTAACGGTACAGTTAAATGGTTTAATGGTCGTAAAGGTTTTGGTTTTATCACTCCTGCTGAAGGAGAAAAAGACGTTTTCGTTCATTACAGCGCAATTCAAATTCAGGAAAACGAATTTGCTACCTTGAATGAGAACGATGAAGTAGAATATGAAGTAGTAGAAGGCGAGAAGGGCTTAGAAGCAAAGAATGTTACAGTAACTAAGAAAGCACCTTATCAACCTCGAAATAGAAGAAATAATTATTAAGATTTAAGTATTAGTAATAAAATATTTGTGCTGAAATTTTAGATTGAATGTATGGCATTACAATGCCCCTGAGATTTACCCTATTGGGGTGGATTTATTTTTAGTTTTTTCCTACTTATCTTACTTATAATTAATATTAAGTAGATAGATTCTCCCAGTAGAAGTCCAAAGCGTCTAGTCTCCATTGTTCTTGAAGAAAAAAAAAACTTACATCAGAAAACTAATTGGTCTGATTTAAGTGAATTTTGAAGTAGAGTACGAAGTAGTTGAGGGAGAAATAGGTTTAGAATCTATTAAGGAACAGTTAAATGGTTTAATTAGTAAAGTTTTTTTTTTAATTATCAAATAATACTCCTCCATTTTAAGCGTTAGTAGGGGCACTATGCACTAATTTTTTACCGAATTACCGAATAGGTGGTTTATATTTCATCCGTATAACTGATTGTGAATCTTTTCGTAATAGGGCTTTTGTTAAAGCCTATTTTGATAGATAAAAGTTGGAGTATTGAAAAAGTAAAAAAAAAAACTCAGAGGAAACTAATCACTTAACTCGGACCATTTCCCAAAATCCTACTTTTATAATAATTTAGGGATCAATTTGTATTTCACCCGGACCCGGTACTCCTCATAGCCTTCCATGCCTTTGACGAGCATATCTTCTTCAAACTTAATGCGGACAACAAATAATAACACGGTTATAATGGCGAGAATGACTGCAGGCCAGAAGCCTAAGGCTAGTGGAGTTCCAATAAACCATAACATAACCCCTGAATATAATGGATGGCGCACATAAGCATATAAACCCGTATCGATCAACTTTTGACCCTCGTTGATATCCAAGAATTTTGAAGCAAAAGCATTCTGATATTGAGCAGTATAAAATAAAACCATCCCAGAAATCACCAAAACAAAGCCAATAATTTCAACAAATAATGGTAATGGCATTTTTATCCAACCATACCGCCTACTAAAACCGGGAAGCAGCCACACGGGGAAGGCAAATATAGCCACAATTGGCATGAGCCATTTATCCGATTCGGCCTCCGTCTTGATGTCTTTCGTAACACCTGTCTTTTTTGTTTTCATCCGGTTGCGAATCACCGCCGGATTCTTCTTATTTATGATTAAAGAATAGATCACCGTTAAGAGAGCAAAGGAAAAGGTATACGCCCATCCTTCGACCCATGCCCAATCACCAGCAGGGAGGACTATAATCAATCCAAAAATAAGCACTATATAGAAAAAGAACGAAAAAATGACCAAGGTGTTCAATGGTTTTGCATTAGGGGGATTTTCACCCTCAATTTTTTCAGCCATGATTAATCTATTAGCAATTCATAAATAAAAAAATTTCATTGATATCTAACCTATTATTTTGATATATCAAACCGTGAGAATAGGTGGTATTTTTCCTGTTTTTAGTTAGATTTCTACAATTTTTATTTATTTTAGCATTGTAGCAAATGAGGTTAATTTATGTAGGTCAAGGATAAACATTTGGTATGGTTGTTGCTACTCCGCCATTTTAAGCGTTAGTAGGGGCACTATACACTAACTTTTTACCGAATTACCGAATAGGTGGTTTACATTTCATCCGTATAACTGATTGTGAACCCTTTCGTAATAGGGCTTTTGTTAAAGCCCATTTTGATAGATAAAAGTTGGAGTATTATTAGACATTCCCCATAAATATTGCTTTGCATCATACAGACCATGTTGCACTACTTTTCACGGTCTACGGTGTTAGGTGTTGGTGGTTATGCGGATGTGCATGGTTATTTTTGATTGTGTTCTTTCTACACCAGATAAGATGGTTTCTCGGTCAAAAAAGTCGAACAGTTGTCCTTTTATCTATGACCACTCTTCTATATATGTAGTCAAGCCCAAACACCTACCCACACGCAACTTAATGCTTAAATCCCACATCGACTATATATATAAATAGTAATTAAAATTAGAAATTAAATTGAACTGGTAGATTCTCCCAGTAGAAGCCCAGAGCATCCAATTCTTTCTTAATGAATTGAAAGCAACGCTCCTTTTCTTAATTTTCATTATTATTGTTGAGAAGAAAAATCTCTTATAATTTCTCTTTAAAGTGCATTACTATCGCAAATCCTATCATTGTCAATAAAATCATAATAATAATATATGTGAATAATGGACTGGTATAATTAATTTCAAAATAATCGCTTGAATGATATATGTTTAAATCTAAAGCGTCTGTTATTCTTATTTGATATTGTGAAGAACCTTCTAAATCCGAAAGTAATTCCCAATTGTAAGAACAGTTGTTTGAAAGGTCAGAAACAATTGCTTGCTCAAAAGAATCATCCTTATATAAGTCAATATTAACCAAAGAGATATCTCCAGAGTAATCCCAATAGATCTGATTAAAAGTGTCAGATTTCCATGATGAAAATCTATTAGGAGTGGTGATTCTTATAACAGGCTCTAATCCATCAATATGTAAAATTTTAAAACCGTCATTCCCATTTGCCAAGAAAGCATAATTATCTGAAATATGAATACCCCATGCATATCTGGTGTAGGAATATCCAAAATCATTAATATGTTCCAGTTTCAAGGGTGCAGAAGCATTAGAGATATCAAAAACCTCCAAACCATCACTCCCATCAGCTACAAACGCATAAGAACTGGAAATAAAAATATCTCTTAATCTTCCACCATCATTAAATTCTCCTGCTTTGGTGGGTTCAGAAGAGTCAGAAATATCAATAATTCTGAAACCATTGAGACTATCGGCCACATAAGCATAAGAGCCGAATTTATAAATACAATTTAATTTATCTCGATCAACATTGTATTGACCTATTTTGACTGGGCTGGAAGGATCGGATATATTGACAATTTTTAATCCACCAACATCAGCCGCAAGATAAGCACAATTATCTGTAATATAAATATCCTTTGCAGGACCATCATCAATAATAGATCCTACTATGTAGGGTGCAGAAGGATTGGAGATGTCTAAAATTTTAAACCCATCAAGAGAATCTGCCACGTAGGCATAAGAATTTCGAACGGATACGGCCATTACACATCCACCATCATCGAAAGATCCTATTTCGTAGGGTGCAGATGCATTTGAGATATCTAAAATCTTTAACCCTTTAATATCGTTAGCTATATAAGCGTAAGATCCATATACATAAACTTCATGGGCAATTTCATGGGTTTTAAAATCATCTGCTACAAAAGGCTTAGATGGGTTGGAGATATCGACAATTATTAAAGTACCAAAACTATCCAACAAGTATGCATAAAAACCTAAAACATAAACATCTACAATTTCTCCTGTTTTACCATATTGTCCGACTTTTGAGGGAGCAGAATGATTTGAAACATCTATAATTAATATTCCATTAGTTTCGGCCGAAAGATATGCATAAGAACCAGATACATAAACTCCTACGAAATAAATGTCCTCTCTATAATAACTTCCTAGTTCTAAAGGTGCATAAGGATCGTTGATATCGAATATTACCATACCATTATAATAATCAGGAATATATGCATAAGAATCGGATACATAAAGAGAATGTTTATATCCCTCATGACCATTACGTCCTATTAGGAAAGGTGCAGATACATTTGATGTATCGAGAATAGTTAGTCCATAATAGTAATCAGCCAAGTATGTATAATTACCAGAAACATAAACGTATGATGGGTGTCCATCATATTTAAACTCCCCAACTTCGTAGGGTGCAGAAACATTTGATATATCTATAATTTTCAAACCATATTCATCATCAACTAAGTACGCATATGAATCGGAAACATAGACATATTCTTGATTTCCATCATAATCAAATTGTCCTACTTCGAAGGGTGCTGATACATTTGATATATCAATAATTTTTAAACCAATGTTGGATAAAACTATAAAACCATACGAGCCAGATATATAAAAATCTCTCCAATACCCCCCAGTATAATTAAAGCATCCTACTTCGAAGGGTGCCGATGCATTTGATATGTCTATAATTTTTAAACCAAAATCATTTATGTATGCATAAGAACCATATACAAAAACATCTGTAACTGAATATAAACTATTAAACTGCCCTATTTTTTTTGGGGTAGATGGATCGGAAATATCAACTATTTTTAGGCCAATATCTCTATCTGCGATATAAGCAGTTGTTCCAACTATCACTACATTTTTTGAATAATCATTAAAAATACTTCCAGTTTCTGTAATATTTAATAAAGTTGATGATTTAGGATCTTGAAAAGATACTTTCTCAATATCTTCCTTTTCATTTAATATTTGAAAATCATTGGAATTTAATTCAAGTCCCATTGATGAATAGATAGCAAAAAAGAAGGTTCCTATAATGAAGACTGCAGTAAGCACATGTAAGAATTTTTTAGTTTTTTTCATGTTGATCATGTTTGAATTTTGGATAAATCAATGTCACAATTCGGTGAATTTACTATTTAACGTTTTTGGTTATTAACAAATTCGTCATTAGTTCAAAAATTTAAAGGATTGCACAATCGATACCAGATTATACTTTTTCGATGATGATAGCAAAATGTTAGAATTTATACTGATCGGAGAGATTATTCCAGAAGAAACCCAGAGCATCCAATTCTTTTCCGCAATAAGTGAGAGTTTTATGAAATTTTGGTATACCTCCCAGTTTTTTATAGAAATTACATGCAGAATTATCTTTTAAAGCCCAAATTATCATAGTTTTATATTTCATATTTAGAAAATACTTAATTATAGAATTGAAAAGCAGTGTTCCTATTCCTTGTCTCCAGTATTTTGGAAGAACGTAAATAGCGTGTAAATCTCCATCAATCTTAAAATCCTCAAAATGGCTTGGACCACCTAGTGAAAACCCTACAAGTTCTTTTCCTTTTAAATTAGAAATCTCGGCAACAAAAATTTCCTTCCTATTTTCCTTCAAATTGTTAATGGTCTCCGCCCATCTTGGGATCTTGTCATTGATTGAAAGAGAATCCAGATGAGCTTGGGGAATAACTCCTTTATACGCGATTTTCCAAGTTTTTATATTAATAGTTACAATTTCTTTGGTATCAGTAACAACTGCTTTTCGAATCTTTACATTCATTTTATTAAAAATATAGAAAAAAGAAAAAAAGAAAAATTTTACTCAATTTTTCAATTACTCAATTAAAATGAAAGTTTCCCCTTTAGCACCACAGATTGGACACACTTCTGGGATTTCACCTTCAACAGTAAATCCACATACTGGGCAAACAGACATCTTTTTATCGGGCAAATCTTCACCCTTTTCTGCAGCAGCTAAAGCATCCGTGTATAATTTGTGGTGAATTTTCTCAACTTCGTTTGCATAATTAAATGAAAGTTCAGCTTTCTTATTTCCGTCTTGTTTAGCATGTTCTAACATCTCAGGATACATCTTTGTGAACTCATAATGCTCACCTTCAATTGCTTCTTTTACATTTTCAACGGTTGTTTTTATTCCCCCCCAAGCGCGCAGATGATTATGCGCATGAACAGTTTCTGCAGCGGCAGCAGCTCGAAAAACTCTTGCTATTTGTTTTAAACCATCTTTATCTGCTACTTTTGAAAATGCCAAGTATTTTCTATTTGCTTGACTTTCGCCAGCAAATGCAGCCATTAAATCGTCTTCAGATTTAGTCATATTAATCACTTTATTATTTAATTATTTATTTGCCCATAGACCGTGTTTATTACAATACTCTCGGGCTTTCACATTCACATTATTTGTTGGAAATTCTGCCTCGGGTTGATCACCAGGTTTTAAATATTTTCGATATACCATATTTCCATCGATTACTTCAATCATTGTAATCCAATGATCGGCTACCATTGGGTGTAATGCTGCTGAACCAACGGTTACTTTAATGCCATTATCAGTTTTCTTAACAAAAGGCACGTGTTTTTCATTTTTAAAGTCGGCGGTTTTTTCTTCGAGTTGGATCATATCATTACAGGCACAACCTTCTTCATCACAAGTGGTACCTTCAAATATTTTATCCCATGCCTCGTCACAATGTTTACATTTATATATATCCATTTTTAATTCACATCTTATATTTTTAATAGAGTTTACGCAATTTTGACGCAATTTTTTAGTAAATTGATCTATAAAAAAAATAATCAAATAATAGTTATCAGAAAATGCACTTAAATGTGGTTCTTTAAAGTTAAAATATTTTCTTATGAAATGCTTAAACATTATAAATTAAAAATTGACGATTAACGATGGAATATAGAGAAATTTTTATTTATCAAACGAATAGAATCACTCATCTTCACCTAATCTTCGCACTGATCTCCGTACTTTTCAATAAATTCAGACAAAATTGGACCAATTTCACTTTCGTATTATTACTTCTTTTTCTTAAAGGAATTTGGACCTATTTTTTTAAGAATGTTAACATATTCATGAACGATTTCTGTAAGTTCTACCCCTTCACTTGCAGATATATGCCTCAACCAAATTCTGTTTGGATCAATTCCGAATTGTTTGATAAATTTTGAAATCAATGGGATTCGACGCACAGTTTTATGATTTCCACTCACATAATGACAATCCCCAATGTGACAAGCTCCAATTAATATCCCATCGGCCCCACTTTTTAATGCTTTTAACACCATTGCAGGTTCAACTCTTCCGGAACACATTACGCGCATTACGCGTAAATTTGCTGGTCGTTGCATTCGAGAGGTCCCTGCTTGATCGCAGCCGGTATATGTACACCAATTACAGAAAATCCCTAAAATGAAGGGTTCAAACACACAATCTACTGCTGTATCAATGTCTGGATGATTCTCTGGTTGGTCAATTACTTCGTTGGCCAAATTAAACCTCTCCTAAAACTGCTTTAATTATTGCCATTAGTTGTGGCTTAGAGAAATGATTCTGGATTATGGCATTGCTTGGACAAGTAGACACACAAGTTCCACATCCTTTACATTTGATACTATTTATTTCCGCTTTATTTATGGATGTATTAAATGTAATCGCTCCAAATGGACATTGTTCGATACACGACCGACATCCGGAGCACAATCCATTTTGTACGAATGAAAAATAAGGTTCCACTTCAATCTCTTTTTGAGCCATCAACGAGGCAGCACTAGCTGCAGCAGCTTTTGCTTGGGCTACCGCATCTGGAATATCTTTAGGCCCTTGAGCCGCCCCTCCAATGAATATACCTTCTGTTAAACTATCGACTGGTCGCAATTTCGGGTGAGCTTCCAAAAAAAAGCCATCTGCTGAACATTGAATCGTTAATAATGCACTCAACTGTTCTGCATCGTGTCTACATTCCAAACCTACGGATAATACCACCATATCTACTTGAATTTCGAGGAGTTGTCCTAATAATGTATCTTCCCCTCGAATTATTATGGATTTATCATCGGGGTCTTCTGCTAATTCAGATACTCTTCCACGAATGAACTTTATTCGATAATCTCGGGCAGCACTTTCATAAAACTCTTCATATCCTTTTCCAAATGCGCGAATATCGATATAAAAAATATAAATATCAGCTTCTGGATGTTTTTCTTTATATTGGCGAGCTTGTTTAATGGCATATAAACAACATACACGGCTACAATAGGAATGACGACCTGCACGATTATCCCGACTTCCTACACATTGGATCCACGCGATAGAATGAGGGGCTTTACTATCTGAAGGACGTACCGGTTTGCCCAACGTCGGTCCCGTGCTATTTAAAAGTCGCTCCATTTGAAGTCCATCAATTACATTTTCGTATTTGCCATATCCATAATTGTGCAAATATCGAGGATTAATTACATCATATCCTGTAGTAACAATGATTGTTCCGACATTAATTTCTATTATCTTATCTTCATCGTCAATCTTAATCGCATCAGGTTCACATACATCTGAACGAGCACAAATTCCACAATTAATACAATGTTTTATATCAATCGTATATTTTGCAGGCACTGCTTGAGGAAAAGGGATGTAAATTGCCTTACGTGAGGTCATCCCTAAGTCAAATTCATTACCTACTGAAACGGGGCAGTATTGAACACAAGCACCACATCCGGTGCATTTTTCTTGATCAACATAATGGGCTTTTTGCCGAATAGTAACTTGAAAATTACCTACATACCCATCGATTTTTTCGACTTCTGAGTAGGATAAGATTTTGACTTTTGGATTTCGGGAGATTTCGACCATTTTTGGAGTCAAAATACACGCAGAACAATCCATCGTTGGAAAAGTTTTATCCAGTTGAGCCATATGCCCTCCAATAGTGAGATCTCGTTCTACTAAATAGACTTGATAACCTTGAGTGGCCAATTCAATTGCAGAATTTATTCCCGAAATACCTGCACCAATAACAAGGGATGACGGTAAAACTTTTACCTTCTGTGGATAAAGCGCTTTTAATTCTGCAGCTTTTCCGATCTGCATACGAAGATGATCCTTTGCAATACGAGTCGCTCCATTGGGATCATACATATGGACCCAAGTGGCATGTTCTCGAATATTGGCTTGAACAAAATAATATGGATTTAATCCGGCTGAGATCAACACCTGACGAAAGGTGGGCTCATGCATACGGGGACTACATGCTGCCACCACCACTCGATTTACTAAATTATCCTCAATGTCGGCCGCAATCATGTTTTGTCCAACTTCAGAGCAAAAAAATTTGTATTGTCGAGCTACTGAAACAAAGGGCAGTGTTTTTACAAATTCAATTAAGTGATCGATATTTACAACACCCCCAATATTCAAACCGCAGTGACAAATATAAACACCAATTCTAATTTTTTTCTGTAACTCGATCATATATGCTATTAAATGTTACCACAAATAAATATTAATAAACTAAAAATATGAATTTTCAAGGAAGCACAAATTTGAGCGGAAACAATATATTATATGATTTGAAGAAACTGTTGGATATTACGATCTACTGTTATACATGCAATGCTTGCAGTACTGTATGTCCTCTGAATCTAATGAAAGATTTCTCACCTAGATACTTCTTAACTCAATTAAGACAGAATGGACTGAAAGATATTAAGTCTTTTTTGGTTAATAATGAAGATTTGTATAAATGTCTTACCTGCCAACAATGTATGCAAGAGTGTCCAATGTCAAAACCAGATGAAGGGATGAATCTATTAGAGATCATCCGTATATTACGGGAATATTCTTTCCAAAATAAGCTCAATGGACAAGTGCTTCAACAACATTGTACGCATCAGTCGATGATGCAACTAAATTCCACCCTTCATAGTCAATCCGAACCAGTAATCAATCGAATTGATTTTATTCAATCAGATCCTTCAGTAAAAATTACTAATACGGGTGAAATTGGCTTTTTCTTGGGATGTTTTCAATTTATGGAAAATTTATTTGAAATACCTAACCAAGAATTTACTGATATTGCCCGAGGGGCAATAAAACTTCTCAATCTAAATGATGTCGTACCCGTTGTATTAGAGACGAAATGTTGTGGACATGACCTTTATTGGATGGGAGATACAGAAAATACAAAAAGATTAGCCGAATTCAACGTTCAAAAATTTAAAGAAGCGGGAGTTAAAACCATCGTTACAGAATGTGCAGAAGGTTATTATATGTGGAAATATGTGTATCCCAAATTAGTGCTTGGTTGTGATTTCAAAGTTCTCCATTTCAGCGAGTACATTATCCAGAGCAATTTACTCAAAAAAAATATCATGCATCCATTAAAAATGAAAGTAACCTATCATGATCCATGCCGCCTTGGACGATTGGGTAATATCTATGAACCTCCAAGACAAATTTTATCCACATTACCAGGGATAACCTATTTAGAAATGAAACATAATCGATCATCCTCTTTCTGTTGTGGTGTATCATCGTTTATTGATTGCAATTCCGAAAAGAAAATTTTAAGGGAGCTCCGAATAGAAGAAGCGATGGATATAGGAGCAGAGTATATTATCACAACTTGCCCTAAATGTATTGTTCATTATAACTGTTATCTGAAAGAAGTTTCCATAGACATCCAGAACAACCAGAAACTTAATGGCAAAGATTCAAAGCATTTACCGAAATTAATTGATTTATCAACATTTCTCGCAAAATATTTCATGTTGATTTGAAAAATTCACCAAGGAATCACCAAGGAGTCCCAGAAAAACTAAGGAGTTGAACAAATGAACGAGATGAACGACCAAGAAAAACCACATATGTCTGACATTGATAAAACAAAAATAGAGAAAATTATTCGAGATTATATGGAGAACGATGGAAACGCGTTGACCATTTTGCAATCTGTCCAAGAGACATTTGGGTATTTATCTTTCGAGGTGGTTGAACACCTTTCGGAAGAAATAGGCATTCCCCTCGGAAAAATGTATGGAATCGCTACTTTTTATGCACAATTTAAATTTCATCAAAGAGGCAAATATATAATTCAAATATGCGATGGGACAGCATGTCATGTCAAAGGATCTATGTTATTAGAAGAATTCATTACTAACGAATTAGGTATTAGACCTGCTGAAACTACTACAGATAAATTATTTTCTTTAGAAAAAGTGTCGTGTTTCGGATGTTGCGCAATTGCTCCTGTGGTTTTTATAAATAAAGATGTCTATGGCAATCTAACTCCGGCAAAATTACGGAGAATTTTGAATAAATATCGTAAAATGTCTATCCCCATGAAAAAGAATAGAAAAGTAAAAAAAAGTAAAAAAGTAAAAAAAAGTAAAAAAGTAAAAAAAGTAAAAAAAGTAAAATAAGTAAAAAAAAATAATCTGGCTATTCCCATGAAAAAGAATATGAAAGAAATCATTGTATGCTGCAGTACTGGTTGTAATTCACTAGGTGGGCAAGAAATTCATGATGAATTAGTAAAGTGCATTAAAGAGTATAATCTCGATAAAACTGTGAAAGTTAAACCAACTGGGTGTCATGGTTTCTGCCAGACTGGACCTAGGTTGTTGATCAATCCAGAAGGTGTGTTGTATGTATATCTAAAAAAAACTGATGTAAAAAAAATCATCGAACAGCATCTTATTGGGGGAAAAATCGTTGAAGAACTCACATACAAAGATCCTGTGACTAAAAAGATCGTGCAAAAACGAGATGACATTAATTTTTACAAGCATCAAGTATCTATTACTACAAATCACTGTGGTAAAATTAATCCCGAAGACATTGAAGATTATTTAGCTGTGGGAGGATACGAATCCCTTAAAAAAGTCTTGAAAATGAAACCGGAACAAGTAATCAAGGAAATCAAGACTTCTCGACTTCGTGGAAAAGGAGGTGCTGGATTTCCGACAGGATTGAAGTGGTCATTTCTCGCACAAGAAACAAACACCCCAAAATATTTGATATGTAATGGTGATGAAGGTGATCCCGGTGCATTTATGGATCGCACTATTATGGAAAGTGATCCACAATCGGTTATCGAGGGAATGATTATCGGTGCGTATGCAACCGGTGCGACATCTGGATTTGTATATGTTCGGGCTGAAAAACCCCTGGCGGCTTCACGGATAGCTAAAGCTATTGAACAAGCAAGGAAGTACGGATATTTAAGCGATAATATTTTAGATTCTGGTCTGAAATTTGATATTCAAGTCAGAAAAGGGGCAGGTGCTTTTGTTTGTGGAGAAGAAACCGCGCTTATGAGCTCAATTTTAGGTCATAGAGGAAGTCCACGTCCACGCCCTCCTTATCCTGCAAATTCAGGATTATGGGGAAAACCCACGAATATTAACAATGTAAAAACTTGGGCGACCATCCCGAAGATAATTGCCATGGGTGCAGAGAATTATTCAAAAATCGGAACTAAAGATTCATCTGGGACCGCCATTTTGTGTCTCTCAGGGAATATTAACAACGCTGGATTAATTGAAATTCCAATGGGAACCACAATCCGAAGGGTTGTGTATGATATCGGAGGGGGGTGTCCCAATGGAAAAAAATTTAAGGCTATTCAAATTGGGGGTCCTTCCGGAGGCTGCATCCCTGAGCAATATTTAGATGTGAAAATGATCGACACCCAAATAGATTTTAAATCAATCACAACTTTAGGAGCGATCATGGGGAGTGGAGGTTTAATAGTCCTTGACGAATCTACTTGCTTAGTTGATATGGCTCGTTATTTTATTAAATTCACTCAAAATGAATCTTGTGGAAAATGTGTGCCGTGTCGAATTGGTACACGGAAAATGCTTCACATTCTCGATAAAATCGTAATGGGGCAAGGATCTTATGAAGATCTTGATGAATTAGAATCCCTGGCTTATACAATTAAAAATGCCAGTTTATGTGGCTTAGGGCAAACCTCCCCCAATCCGGTCATTAGCACCCTAAAATATTTCCGAGATGAATATGAAGCCCATATCAAAGGAATATGTCCAGCTTTAGTTTGTAAAAATCTGATTACATATCATATATCCCCAGAAAAATGTATCGGGTGCGGGTTATGTGCTAAAAGTTGTTCGGTCAATGCAATTAAAGGGGAATTGAAGAAAACTTTCCAAATAGATACAAATCTCTGCATTAAATGTGGATTATGTTTTAGTTCTTGTAATAAAAATGCAATCTATAAAAAAACAGGGGGAAAGTAGATGAAAAAAAAAAAACAATCACAATCACAATCGCTTATTATTGATGGGAAAGAAATTAAGTTTGTTAAAGGAGAAACCATCCTTATGGCAGCCGAGCGTGCAGGGATTTATATTCCCCGGCTATGCTATATTGATGGAATGACTCCTTATGGTGGATGCCGATTGTGTATTGTTAAAATCGTCGGTGATCCTCGTCCCATTAAACCATCTTGTTCTACTCCTGCAAGTCCTGGTATGAATATCATTACAATTGATGACGAACTTCAACGCATGAGAAAAGATATTATACAATTAATGATCAGCGAACATCCGAATACTTGTATTGTTTGCGGACATAAAGAGGTATGTGAAGATTTTTCTGCTCAATTTAAAGAAAAACCAGAGAAACGTGTATTTGGTTGTTTTAACTGTTCCCGAAAAAATGATTGTGAGCTACGAGAAATTATCGAGTACATTGGAATTACTGATTTGACCCAAGAATTTGAATACAAGAACTATGAAATCGAAAATTTGGACCCTTTCTTTGAAAGACATTACAATTTATGTATTCTGTGTGGTAAATGTGTGCGAGTTTGTGGGGAACTACGGGGAATAAATGCAATTGATTTTTTTGGTCGGGGGCATGAACTTAGGATATCTACTCCTATGAATATGCTCCATATTGAAACTAACTGCCAATTCTGTGGGGCTTGTGTTGATATTTGTCCCACCGGAGTTCTCGTCCCTATAATGCAGACTTGGACACGAAAACGTGATGTATTCGTTGAATCAATTTGTGGACATTGTTCGATTGGTTGTGGTTTGGATTATTATACGGAAAATAAAGAACTCGTTGAAACAATTCCGAATAAAAAAACACCGATCAATAGGAGTCAAGCATGTGTTTTCGGACGGTTTTGCGTTCCTGTCTTTAACAAAAGAGATGAAACTCACTTTCATACCCCTCTCATTCGTATAGAGAACACTCTAAAACCAATCACGTATACTGAAGGATACTCGGCCTGTATCAACATGCTTCGGAAATATTCTCCAGAAGAAATTGCGGTCTTAGCATCTCCGGATCTATCTAATGAGAGCGCCTTTATCTTAAATCAATTTGCGACAGAAGTATTAAAAACATCAAATGTCGCAACGATTAGTGATAACAATTGCTTAGAACATTTCAAAGAAATAACCGCACTTCCTCGTTCGTTTGATAACATTTCCAGATCAGATTGGATTCTTTTGGTGGATGCAAATCCTCAAGTTTCCCATCCTCTCCTTTTAATTCATATTAAGGCGGCAAAGGATCTCAATAAAAAGATTATCTGTTTAAAACATTCTCCAATGGATATTGCGCCAGAAACCAAATGGTTGTTTGATGAAGAATTATTGCTTTCGGAGGAAGAGCTTATTACTAAACTGGATGAATTTCAGGAAGGAACAGGAAGTATCCTTGTTGGTCCTCAAACGACTTCAAATATTCTCACCAGTTTAATCAATCTCTGCATCAATAACCATAACATTAACTTGATTCCATTACGATCCCGGGCTAATTTAGAAGGGGTTTTTCAATTTATCCCTCAAACAGAAGATTTCGTATTTAGTGCAATCAAGGAAAAAAAAATCAAATTACTATTTACCACTGAAAGAATTTCCCCCAAATTGGCCAAATGTGTGGAGAGCATTATACTTTTAGATATATTTCCCTCGAAATTTTCAAATCAAGCGGATATTATTTTTCCAGTCACCACGTTCCCCGAATCATCAGGAACACTCATGAATATTGAGTTTAAAAAACAACTTTTTCATGCCAGTGTTTCACCTTTTAAAGATGCTAAACCCGATTGGCAGATAATATGTGAATTATCAAAGCAGATGGGGGCAGCTGGTTTTAATTATAAGAGTACTCAGGAAATTGCGGAAAAAATTCCCTTATTTCCAATTGTTAAAATAACTGAGCTAAGAAATCTCCCCTTAAAAGCAACTTCTCTGCAATATGGAAAACCTATCACTTGGGATGATTTTGTTTATCGAGGAGAAAAAATATCAAACCGAGTACCAGATTTAAAGAAAATTATTGAATATCGAAAAACGAAGAATCCTAATCTAATTTCTGAGATCCTTACCTCAAACCAGGAGGGAACAAATGATCTTATTGAAATTGAAATTGACAGGGACGGCATGGTGAAAATTGGGACAGAAATCTTTGGGTTGGATTCAATTAAATCCATTATAAATATTGCGAAACTTTCAGGTTATCGCTTGAAAATTATCATTGACACATCTTATCCGAATTTCAGATACATTGATCGCAATAAATTTTGTATGTGTAATAATTACAAAGATAATCTGAACGAATCAAATGTTTTAATTGATTTTAATCCAAAATTATTTGATACCTATCTTCGAATCAAACAAGAAGAGAATACAATCCTAAAGAGTGTGGATGGTCTTATTTTGGCTGAAACCAGCTTCGTAAACAGTACCGATGAGGAATATCACGATTTTGTTCAAATTGGTTCCAATGAAGTGAAAATGCAAATGCGAGCTTTACATCGAGCCCATCAACTTTTCAGAGATGATACGATCCTTATACCCCTTGATAATATACAATCCCCTGATAAATCGGCACTTCGACCGAAATGGACTGTTTGGGACACTGAACAGCCAATTCCTTTAAATTACCCATCGTCCATGATAAAACAAACCCAAAAAGTAGTTATCGTGGATCAAGATCTATGCGTAGGATGTGGAACTTGCGAAAAAATTTGTCAACACGAAGCAATTTCCTTTATGCTGATTAATAAAGAGGTTGGATTATTCGAGGAAATGGAATTGAAAAAAGCAACCATCGATGGTGAGAAATGTTATAACTGCTCGAAATGCATATCCCACTGCCCTGTGAATGCCATTTATATTCGAGAATGGACCTTTTAGTTATGGGAAAAAATAAAAATAGTAATTGAAAAAAAGGAAATTGGCAATTAAATCATCTTTGCAAGATGCATCATGTCTACACGAAGTTTATTGTAAACAGTCATTTGACCAATTCATTTGCTTTTCGCAATAGGTGGCGTACGGATGGTGTTGTTGGGATCTGATTATGATAATCCTTCTTCCAGTAGGGCATTAGCCAAAATCCCATCGATTAAATCGCTATATTGTTCTCCTCGATAATATCTGATAGTCATCGCTTCATTCAAGCAAATAGATGCACATAGACCACATCCTCTACAGAGAATGTTATCCACAATCGCCCCTTTTGCAGGATTGATTGTAATGGCTTGATATGGACACGCATCGGCACACATTCCACATCGAGCACATTTATTCTCATCTAAAATGGCTCGAATAAGGTTGATTCTATATTCTTTATTGGATAACAATTTACAGATTGACGAAGATGCACCTTTGGCTTGCATAATTGTTTCTGAAATGTCTTTCGGACCATGACAGGCACCTGCTAAGGCAATTCCGGGAATATCTGTATCAACCGTATTTAATCGTTGATGGAATTCTTTTAAAAACCCATTCGAACTTAATTGCAACCCAAGCAATTTATTCAAGGACGTAAAGGATTTGGAAGGAACCATTGAAGTCGATAGTACAACCATATCAAATTCGAATTTCTTAATGATATTATTCGGATCCAAAGAATCCTCCATTATTACTATGAGCTTTTTGGTTTGGGGATCTTCTTCGATGGATACAACTTTTGTTCGAATAAAATCAACCTTTGTTTTTCGAGCTTCAAGGTAATATTCTTCATAACCTTTTCCAGCGGCACGAATATCAATATAAGATATTATAACATCCATCTCCGGATTATGGGATTTAGCTAATTTTGCATTTTTGATAGAGACCATGCAACAAACACCCGACGAACAATATAAATTTCTTTTCAAATCCCGTGAACCAACACAATTGATGAATAAAATGCTTTGCGGTGGTTGATGATCGCTTGGTCTAACGAGATGACCAACAACGGGTCCGTTGGGTGCCAGTAATCGTTCAAAGGTCACTTCCGTAATGACATTCTCATAAATACCATAACCTAAATAACCAATTTCGGGGGTGTATTCATCCCATCCAGTAGCGACAATAATACCCCCTACTCTCTTGGTTACTTTGGTTTCCTTTTGGTTGAAATCTATCGCTTTTAATTCACATACATTTACACAGTTTCCGCATTTGATACAAGCATTCATATCAATTTGTGCTTTTGACGGAACTGCTTGTGCAAATGAGATGTAAATCGCTTTCCGTGGACCCATTCCTTTATCAAATTCACTAGCGGCAATAGCAGGGCACACTTCAAAGCAGGCACCACAGCCATTGCAATCATTAGTTGTATATCGAGGTTTCTGAGTGATCTCAACATCAAAGTTACCAACATATCCACTGAATTTAGTTATTTCAGCAAATGTATACATTTCAATGTTTTTGTTCCGCTGGGCCTCTAACATTAAAGGCCCTAATATTCAAATGGAACAATCATCGGTGGGAAATGTTCTATCAAGCATAGCCATTTTTCCCCCAATTGTAGGTTTTTCTTCCACCAAACACACTTTAATTCCTTGATTACCTAGATCGAGGGCTGCTTGTAATCCTGCCACTCCACCACCTATCACTAAAACCGTATCTGAGATTGGAACCACGAGTTCAGGAATGGTTTCAAGTTTTTTAGCTCGAGAAACACCTGCATTAAGCAAATCCTTCGCTATCTCCATTGCTCCATCTTTATTAGCTCGATGTACAAAGCTGCAGTGTTCTCGGAGATTCACAAATTCTAGAAAAGCTTTATCCAAACCAATTTCCTCTAAGACAGCTTGAAAGACAGGTTCATGAGTTTTGGGAGTACATGCTGCAACGACAATCCGATTTAGTTGAAAATCATTAACATTTTTTTTAATGAATTCTGCTCCCGTAGTGGTACACATTGATAAATATTCATCTGCCATCATAACATTCGGTAGATTTTTAGCGTAGTTGGCGAGTTTTTCACAATCAAGTATCTCTGCAATGTTAATACCTCACCGACATATAAACACACCTATACGAATTTCTTGCTCTTCCAAAGGTAATGTTGACATTCATAGCACCATGAATTTTTCATTTCATTGTCATTCTCAAAGGAGAAGTTCACTTCTTTCGCTTATGCGACCAATGTGAAGGGAATTCACCGCTTCTCACCGAATCAACAAAATGAATCTTGATCATTATTTCACTAAATCCTTTTTAAATATTTCCTTAATATTTTGCGGATACAACTATATAAATATTTTTATAAAAGAAGTATAATAATATTATCTGATGACTTTAACCCCACTTGAAGCCCGGAGTTATTACCAAAATCAAATTAATGAAGATCCCCAAGATCCAAGTGGATATCTTGGGATGGGAGATCTCGCTTTTTACGGTGAATTTTTTGAAGATGCAAACTCATATTATAATCAAGCGGTTAATTGTGACTCCCAAAATATAGCCGGATGGGTGGGTTTAACGAAAATATTACTCCATTATGATAGTATTCAACAAGCAGAAGAATGCATCATCAAGGCCTTGAATGTCGATCTCACCAATCATGAAGCTCTAATTCTCGCTGTGATAATTAAAATCCGCTTAAATAAGTTTACTGCAGGATTAAATTACCTTGATAAAATGGGCGATAGCAAAACGAGCCCTTATGAGTCATTATCCCAATATTTGCGTGGTTATATAAAATGTTTACTTGGTGATTTTGAAGTTGGGTTAGGTTTTTTCAAAGCTTGCATGGTCTTGCCCCCATTTAATGATAAAACGAATCCAAATTATCAAATTTTATGGAATAATCTTGCTGTTGGAAGTCATAGGTTTAAGATGTTTGCAGATGCAGAAAATGCTTTGCAGACAATAACTCAAGAGTTTCCTTCATGTGATTCCACATCATGGCTCAATCTCGCAATGGTTTATTGGGCTCAAGACAAAATTGATCAAAGTATTGCAATATTTGAAAAAGTTAAATCGATACATCCAAAACTATGGCCGTGGTTAAAGGAAATGAGAGAATATAAGAATCGTGGCGCTGAGTGGTTACAAGAAGCCATGCAGAATTTACAAACCCATTCTCCGAATTATAATATAGGTTTATATTTAGGTTGCGTGATTCCGAATCGATTTCCTTTTATCGAAGCTGCTTCTCGTCATTTATTTAATGCTTTAAACATAGGTGTGGTAGATCTTGAAGGTGCTTCTTGTTGTCCGGCTCCGGGGGTCTTTCGGTCATTTGATATAGAAACTTGGTTGACATTGGGTGCCCGAAATATTACAAAAAGTGAAGAATTGCAACGAGATCTTATAACTATGTGTAATGGGTGCTATGGCACATTGAATGATGTTAATCATCAACTCAAAGAAGATCCAGAAAAAAAAGCGATTGTAAATGAATATTTGAAGAAGGTAAATCGTGAATTCATAGGATCCATTAAAGTACGTCATATTATTGATGTACTTATTAATGAAATTGGTCTTGATGCAATTAAAAAAAAAATTACGCATCCCTTGTCGTTAAGAGTAGCTGTTCATTATGGGTGTCACCTCCTAAAACCGATTAATAATAAACCATGGACGGAGAATTGGGAAGAACCCACATTTTTTGATGATTTGGTTGAAATTACTGGGGTTACGTCTGTGCCATATAAGGATAAAATGATGTGTTGCGGTGCTGGAGGCGGAGTTCGGGGAGCAATGAAAGAAGTTTCGTTGGATTATACCCGAGAAAAATTAATCAACATGAGAGAGGCGGGAATCGATGCCATTGTTGTGTGCTGTCCGTTCTGTCATCTCCAATTTGATATCGGACAAGAAGAAGTTAATAATATTTTCAAAAATGAAATCAGGGTTCCATTTCATATTCCTGTTATATATATTTCTCAATTACTCGGGCTTGCAATGGGATTAGATCCATTTCGAATGGGTTTGTTGAATACACCCCAAGTTAAAGGAGTTCCCCCTATGCAAGCCTTCGATATTCTATTTACAAAATATCAAAAATTAGATCTTAAAAATACATCACTTTTTTCACCCAAAACTTGAGATATTATTAGGAAAAAATATCATGTTCCCAAAACTCATAAAAACTGTCAGTTATACTCAAATCAGATTACAACAGAAATTTATTGCTAAAAATGTTGAATTAATCCTCGATCGCTTACGATGTGTGGGTTGTGGTATTTGTAGTCGTGTTTGTCCTAAAGATGCGATATTAATCGGTCCTGCAGTTGCATCCTATGGTTCAAAAAAACAATCTGCTGAAAAACCCATAATAAATTCCATTGATGAAGAGAAATGTGTGTTTTGTGGTACATGTAGCATTTTATGTCCATTTGATGCACTTCACTTATACGAAGATGGCAAAAAGATTGAACCGAGTGAAAGCAATTTAGTGACGAAACAAGCTATACCTAAATTAGAAGTCCAACATCTTCCCATGACTCGCCTTAACCGAACAGCGATGATTTATTGGGAAGGAGAAATTAAAAGTAATTTCGAATTCCCTAACTCAGAAAAAGAGTTTCATCAGCATTATATTAATAAATGCCCAGGTGATTGTAGAAAATGCATGGAGATTTGCCCTAATGAAGCTATTTCATTCCTTCCTGCTGAACATGCATGGAAATCCAAAAAATTACTCGAAATCGATGATACTAAATGTATCAAATGTAGAGCTTGCCAAATCGTTTGTCCGCAGAATGTTTTCGAAGTAAAATGGACGAAAGTGAAAACTACTGGACCATTTAATGAATGTTTTTGGACTCCTTTAGTGAACAAACTTATGAAAGTAAACGATTCGTTAAACGATCAAGCTGAAATATCTTAGATGTGAAAACTATGGAATATTTAAAAAAAAATGTAATTCGAACATTTAGCGGGGATATTGAAGAAGAAATCATTAAAGATCACGCATTGAAAGCGATTGGAGCATGTATTCAATGTGGCACATGTAGTGGAGGATGCCCATCAGGAAGACGCACCGCATTGATGACTCGGAAAATAATTCGCAAAGCATTATTGAATATGGATGAAGTTTTAAAAGATAAGGATATTTGGTTGTGCACAACTTGCTACACCTGCTTTGAGAGATGCCCCCGATCCGTTCCAATCACAGATATTATAATTAAAATTCGAAATTTAGCAGTTAGGAAGGGCAATTTCCTTGAATCTCACAAGCAATTATCTCATATCCTGATAGATACCGGCCATGGAGTACCTCTCGGTAATGCAGATAGTAAATGGGCTAAATTACGTGTTTCCTATGGATTATCTCCCTTACCTCCAACTACCCATATGCACCCAGAAGATATCCAAGAAATCGCTGTTCTGGTGAAGGAAACAAAATTTGATAGATTAGTTGGTTATCCTCCGGAGCCTAAAGCAGATTAACATCTTAAAATCTTCGAGAAAAGAAATCCAAAAAGCTTTAGAGACCTGTTTTACACTTTGAAAGAATTGAAAATTTAGAAAATATTGAATATATATTGGTGGGTATCCAAATCACTCATCTTCACCTAATCTTCGCCACTGATCTCCATATTTTTCCATAAATTCAGACAACATTGAACCAATTTCACTCTCGTATTCCTTTAAAGCTAGTTGTTTTTGTTCTAACATTGAATAAACCACTAAAATGAGAAGAAATAAATAATAATTAATTTTTTCCATTTCAATAATAAAAGAGAGATTTTTTAATTTAAATTCCCTCTAATAGCATATGCAATCTGCAAAAGAAACCATTGAATCAATAATTAAGAAAATGCCCAATAATGCAACCTATGAAGATATCTTATATGAAATCTATGTACAGCAAAATATTGATATCGGTTTGGATCAATTAAAAAAAGGGCAATTAATATCAGAAGAAATGGCTTTGAAACGGTTGGGAAAATGGTTAGATTAAATTGGACTTCCCATGCACTCAATAAAATTGAAGATATCTGTCATTATATGGATGGTTATGATGTTGATTCAAGTAAGAAATTCATGAAATCTGTTAAAATTGAGTTAGATTCATTAAAACATTCCCAAAAATCGGCAGAATTGTACCAGAAAGGAATAATGAAAATTTAAGGGAGATTTTAATTAAAAAATTCCGCTTCTTATATATTTATGAAAAAAATGAAATTACTATTTTAACAATTCTGCACTTTAAACAGGATTTCACTTTAAGATAATTTTAAATCACTAAATTATTTTTCAATTTTTATCCGACAGCCTTTTGATTTTAATTCTTCCATCCATGAATTTATTTCCGGTTTAAAATCCTTCCAGTTATTTTCCTCTAACCAGAATGTTCGCAAGTTTTTTAATTCAATTATTGAAGCGGGTAATTCTGATAAATTATTTTTAGAAATTATCAAATTAGTAAGTTTTTCAAAATTTCCAATCCATTCCGGTAGTTGAGAGATATTATTTCCGAAAATATTTAGATCTTGTAAATTTGTTAAATTTTTATATGAATCTGGAAGATATATAAGACTATTTCGATATAATGACAGTTCTATTAAATTACTTAGATTTCCAATTTCACTAGGTAACTCAGAAATATGGTTGTCGCCAAAAGTTAGCTCCCTTAAGTTTTTAAGTTCAGAGAACCATGATGGAATTTCTTTAAGTTCATTTTTATAAAGAACTAAACGGGTTAATTGTGTCATTGATTTAACCCAATCTGGAATTTTTTGCAGTTTCAATCCGAAAAGATATAAATGTTCAAGAGTTTTTATCTTCGAAATCCATGAAGGAACCTCTTCTAGGGGATTTCCTCCAATATTTAAGGCTTTTAACCATTTAAAGTTTTTGAACCATTCTGGGACAATTGAAAATCGATTATTTTGTATATGTAGCTGAGAAAACGCTTTCAACTTAGTTAAATTTTCGGGAAGGCTGGTTAACTTGTTATTTGCCACCCAAAGATAATTAAGTGATTTTAAATCTCCGATATTATCGGAAATGACTGCAAGTGATTGTCCTTGTAAGGCTAAGGCTAAAATTCTTCCCTTTTTGGCAATAAATCCATACATGCTTCGGTTTAAGCTTTGAAGGGATGGAATTTTGGAACCTGTTATCGCTTCAAGAGACATTAAAAAATTATATTCTTCTTTATGAAGCGATGTCCCATTATAGTTTTCAAACTGATTTTCATTAGATTCTGACATTTTTAACGCTTTCTCTTTGAAATAATTAGTTTTTCAAGTTTATCCATATCTAAATTTCGAGAATACAACGGTGAATTATCATTTTTATACGCAACAGATGATTCCGAAAATGTAAGATTTCCTTCAACTTTATAAAAAATGCCAGTTGGGTATTTTCCAGTTTCAAGAGCCTTTGCAAAAGCTTCCTTCTTATCATGAATATCGTGAGAATCATCAAGTTCGTATGTATTTTCTTTATACCATTTAAATGTATTAAGTTTATTCATTGAAACACACTGAACTAATGTATCAACCAATGCATAACCTTTGTGTTGAATAGCTTGTTTAATAACTTCTTTAGCTTGAGCCATATTTCCCGCAAAAATTCTAGCAACGAAAGTAGCTCCCATCGCGATTGCGACAGCCAGTGGATTAAAAGGCTCGTTAGTTACACCACTAACTTGTACGGGAGTTTTCATCCCTTTTAGGCTGGTAGGTGATGCTTGCCCTTTAGTTAATCCATAAATCATGTTATTGTGAACAATTTGTGTAATGTCCGCGTTTCTGGCAATCTGTGCAAGAAAATGATTTCCACCCTCACCGTATGAACAACCATCACCAGAATTTACTATTACCGTTAATTCTGGGTTACATGCTTTAATTGCCATTGCTGCAGGAAGAGACCGTCCATGAAGACCATTGAACATATGTCCTTTTGTATATTGGGGTAATTTTGCAGCTTGGCCGATTCCCGATACGAAAACAAGTTTTTCATTAGGGATTTTTAGTTCAGCCAATGCTTGCCTGAGGATTTTTTGAGCTGTGAAATGTCCGCATCCGGGGCACCAAGCTTTATCACAAGGCATATCGTAATCATTCTCATTAAAATCATTTAAATTCATTTTAGTTAACCTCCTTTTGTAAAATATTTACTATATTTTCAACTGAAAACGGTTTACCCGAATAATTCAAATATTTCTGGCTTTCTGGGATACTGCAATCACAATATAGTTTCAAAACATTGGCAAACTGACCGGATGCATTGTTTTCGATTATTATTACCTTTTTTGCTTTACTGAGAATTTCTTTTGTCTTGCTATGAAGTGGGAAAAGTTGATGAAAATGCAACATTGCAATTTCTTTATGACCAAATTCTTCTATTGCTTCTTTTATAACCGTATAATTAGATCCCCAACAGATAACCAGTGTTGAATAATCGGTGGTCCCCACAATTTCTGGCTCATCGGCAACCGCTTCAAGCAATTTTAAGCGTTTATAATAGCGTTTTTTAACCATTTCAGGGCGAATAAATTCCATATCCTCTGTGATTTGTCCCGCTTCAGTATGCTCATCAGAGTCTGCGCGAACTAATCCGTCACCATATCCCGGAATTCCTCTGGGAGATATTCCATCTTCAGTGAATTTATACCTTAAATAATCTTTTTCGGTTTTAATGAAGGCTTTATCTACTTTAATTTTTGAGAGATCGAACTTAGGAATATTATAATATCCGTCAACAAAATTTTGATCGGTTAGAATAAATACAGGGATTTGATATTTATCAGCCAAATTAAATGCTTTTTGGGTTAAATAAAATGCTTGCTCAATCGTTCCTGGTGCAAATATGATACGTGCAAATTCCCCATGTCCGGCATAAAGTGCCAAATTTAAATC
>JAUWOE010000109.1 GCA_030612265.1 Promethearchaeum sp. | reverse complement strand
GCAGTTGGCTCTAGCGCAATGAAGCGAAAGTTTCAAGTTGCGTTCCTAGGGGGGAAAGTATCAGCAATGATCCCGACCTACCCGACCTTTTTAAGTGACGGTAGGATTCTCAGTCTAAGGTATTCATATATGATAGTTCATATTATTATGATTATATCTATAATTGCAGGTTTATTTGTGCCCAAATTTAGAAATCAAATCTTTTTTGTTTTTGTATTATATCTGTCTCTTTCAGCAACAGTAATTTCAGCGACATATCTAATTATTCCAAATATTATCTTATTTGGTTTAATCTCGAGTTTGCTAATCTTAGCGTTCAGACAAAAAAAATTGAATTTTACTTTTAAAAATCTTAAAATTCTTAAAATTCTTGATATTTTCTTTGGAGTAACAGGGATTTTATTCGGTTTTTGGTATTTACATTGGGTAGAAGATCCAGTATGGTTGAAAGCTTTACTTTATTCTCCTTTGGGCGGAGTTAACTGTCCAACGTTAGTTATGATAAGTGGTTTCATTTGTTTTACAAAAAAATCGACATTTAATGCATTAGAGATTACATTAGGAGCACTAACATTATATTTTGGATTTTTTGGAATATTTAGATTACAAGCTTATATTGATATTACGCTAGTTTTATGTGGTGGGTATTTACTAGTAAGAAATATAAGTCAATTTCTAAAAAAAAATTAAATAAATCATCTAGATTTGCTTTGTTCTAAGACTTCCATGAAGCCTTCAATACGAGTTTGCATTTGCTCTTCTCCGTACGCACGAGGATCGTTCATATCGCAAGTGAATAATAACACAGGAACTCCTAAATCTTGTTGAATTTTATTTTTAAGATCATACATCCCAGTACAAGAGGGACGACAGCTCATATTTTCATGTAAAAGTACACCATCAATTCGATATTCCTTTATAACATCCTTAAAATACGCAATTCGATCTGAAAGATTGTAGAAATATGGTTGATGCATCATGTGATCGGCCATTACATTTAAACCATCTTCCAGATTATCAACAGGTGGTCGAGGAGCTCCAAAAGAAAATGTATATGGTTCATAAGTAACTATTGCTCCATAATTCATGAGTTGATGAAAAAACTTAATCCGATACCACATCGGTATTCCTTCAAACATTAAACGGTATTTTTCTTCTTCTTTTGGTAAAATTCCTTTTCCTAAAGCCACATAATCTTCGACTTCTTTTAGTAAATCTTCAAAATATTTTATACATTTTTTAATTCCTGGTAATAAAACTAATGGAAAAATATCTACCAAAGTATCGGCATATCCAACTGGAGTAGGAATTTTTTTGCGGTATTCATAAATTTTTTGCCAAAGATCGGATAAACGAGCGGAATTCCTCCATATTTCTAACACATATTTTTCATTTATTTTTTTCCCGACAGTAGTTTCTACAAAATCAAAGAAATCATGAATTTGTTCAACAATATATTCTCTATAACGTATTTTTGTAGATTCTGAAGTGTGATTTACAATATGAGGTACATCAAAAACATAAATAGGAACGTCCATTCTTCGAGCTTGAGTTTGAAACCATTTTACATGAGTATCACAGATAGTACCTGCCGTCACCACAAAATCAGGTTTAGCGATACCGCCCATTTTAATGCTAATTTTTTTATCATAAGCCCCCACATTCGTTTTCATATACGAACAAACATCGCGAGAAAATCCTAAACTTTCAGCATGTTCTATTAAATCTAGTGAAACTTTCCTTGCTCCAGAAATGCACGCATTGTTTTCTGGATGCAGAGGCCAAATATCCAATCCCCAAAGTAACTCTACTGGGAGTGATGAAGTAATCCAAGCAGATTTTTTCCACGGTATGTATTCGTTAATTTTTGTTTTTAACATGTACCATGGAATTAATTTAGATATTTTTTTGGAGCTCTTTAGCATTCTTACTAATTTCCGAGCAGATGGGGTTGAAGGATTTGTTGTATTCATTTTCTTTTTTACCTATTTTATTGGGATTGTTCTAATAGTTCCACAAAAGCTTCTAATCGTGTTGAAATTTGCTGATCAATATTTTCAGTAAAATCTCTCTCTAAATGAATTACAGGCACGTGAATAGCTTCTAACTGAGATTTTAAAAATGGAGCATCGTATGCAAAAGTCTCACAAAATTTGATAATTTGTGAAATTACTCCTTGGATTTTCTCTGTTTTGCATGCATTTATGATATAATTAATACGGGGTGTTGTTGGATGTTTGGTAGAAGATCGGGGAATATCCAAATAATAATTAGCAATATTCGCTAATGGATCTTTATCTGTAGGTATTAAAGTTGCATAATAACGTTCTCCAATTGAAAGATCATCTCTCACTACCCTAAGATTTACTTTTTCTAATAAATCAAACCACAAAGAATGGGTAATATCAGATCCTGTTAAAAATATGGGGTGTTTATCTATCGGAAATGGATTTCGTGTTATCCAATCAGATAAAATAGATTTTAGATAGGGTTTAACTTTTTCTTTTGGATTTTGCACACTAAATTTTAACACATCGAAATATTCAGTACTAGAAATATCCTTTGTTAATCGTAATTTCGAAAGTGTTTGTAAAAAAATCTTAACTTGATTCGATTCTTGGATTGCTGTTTCAAGTTGATCTAATGATATTTTAATGTTAAAATGGGCTTCTAATGTAGTAATCATCGCTTTGATTTCCCGAATAAAAAATCGTTGAGCAATTCTATCTGTTTTTAAGGGGTTATGAAAATAATAGAGAAATGGTGTCTTAACGTGCTGATCCCATATGTCGTATTGTCGATTAGTTGCATCACAACCGTGTGCAATTGCAATTCCCTCCCAATTCGATGATTGTTCCAATGCTTGATTCAAAAAACTTCTAGCGTTTGCGCAAATAAATTGTGGGATGTATTGATCAGCTAATTCCGTTGAAAAATCTTTTTTCCCTAAAATTTTATAAGGATTCATTTGAGCTGCAATTATTATTTCTTCTGGAAATTCATGAGTGCTATCAAAATAAGCAAACGATTTCATGGTTAAACCTCAATTTTCTCATTCTTAATTCTTAATTCTTTCTTGAGCAATTAGAGCCGCCCCAATTGCTCCTGTATGTTGGGGATATTTAGGAACAAATAATTTCATATTTAATTCGTTTTCTAACGCAATTTTAACAGCAGGATTTAAAGCTACTCCTCCACAAAATACTATGGGTTCTGCAATTTTAATACGTTTTGCCATGGATGCAACCCGTTTTGCAATTGAATTATGAATTCCTGCTGCAATGTCTTGTTTTGCTGCTCCTTGAGCAAATTGTCCTATAACTTCTGATTCAGCAAAAACGGTACATGTGGAGGAAATTTGTACGGGAGATTTACTTTGCAATGCTAAATTTCCAAGATTCTCAATGGGAATTTCTAAAGCATCGGCCATCACTTCTAAAAATCGGCCTGTTCCTGCTGCACATTTATCATTCATTTGGAAATCAATCACAGCTAATGACTTAGGATTTAACCTGATAGCTTTACTGTCTTGACCTCCAATATCGATAACACTTTGGACTTTAGGAAAAAAAAATTGTGCTCCTCGAGCGTGCGCTGATATTTCTGTTATGATATTAGATGTTAATTTAGGAATAGAATGTCTCCCATATCCAGTTGAATAAATATTTCCGATTTCGCCAAGAGTAAGGTTATTTTCTTCTAGAATTTGGTGGAATAATTGGGTTCCAATTGCAGTGAAATTATGTAAAGAGCGATCTTGTATCTTGTCTATAATTTTTCCTGCGTTCAGAAGCACTATTTTTGTAGTTAGACTTCCAATATCTATTCCTATAGTATACATGATAAAAACTCTTGTTATTGATAATCAAAACTCTGGTTGTTACTGATTTTTTTAATTGGAGATTTTAAATGTAATATTTTAATTCAATTTCTTTTATTAACTAAGATTTAAAATTCTTTTTTTTTAGCTTTTACGGTGTTCTAGTTAGATAAATAGCTGTTTGAATTCAACACTAAACAATATTAAAAAATATCTATCCATAGAACAATCCGAAGACTTATTCTTTGTTTTTAATATATTAAGTCACTTTACTTTTTCTTTAACAAGAATTGATTTTTTCTTAATGGGGATTCTGCTACAAATCATAATACCTAATGAAAGAACTGCAAAAATTATTGGAATTACATAACTTATGATGTGCCCGGCATATAAACAAATAAGATGGTCATCAAAGATCATCAAACGGTAATCTTGATCACCGAGGTAAACATTATTTCCCCATCCTGTAATATCATGCGGTGCCGCTTCTAAATAATGGAAAATTTTAGAAACTGCACTCCCTTCAGTAATATTCAAGTAATATACAACTTTTTGTAAATCTGCTACATAAAGGTGAGTCGAATTTCCCCAAACCCCATATGCTTCCCCATAAAGTTCTCGATAGGTTCCAGTAAACACTGGAGAAGTTAAATTGGACACATCATACCATTTAACCCCCGCACCATGGCATCCTAAAAAGAGTAAATCCTCATGCTTGAAAAGCGCGATTGGGGCAGAAGTGATGATAGTATTAAGCAATGATGGTGTGGAAGGTTGACTTACATTCAATATTTCAACTCCACACCCACCATCTGCAATAAATATTGTTTCTCCCGAGATGATAATGTCCCGATAGTCACTTGCTTGCGTGGACGTATAGGTTGCTACACGAGATGGTGAACTTGGATTAGTCACATTGATTATTTCCATGATGTTTGAACTTAAGAGGATGAATGCTAAACCATTTTGAAAGGCGATATTGGTAACTGATCCTCCTAGATAAGTTGATTCACTAATAATAATAGGTGCTTCTGGGTTACTAACGTTTGCGATCACCAACCCATTCGAAGCGCCAGCGAGAAAAAGTAAATCACCATCTTTTTCAATTCCCCATGCGCCGTCATTGAGATCCACATTTCCAACCACTGATGGTTTTTGTTTATTTTCTATATTGATGATCTCAACACCATCATTGTGGGATACGTATGCATAATCACTATTAACATGGATTCGGTAACCCACTGTACGCCCGGGTATTGCATTGTTATTTAATGCATAAATAAAGATGAGACCGCTTATTGAGATTAATATCATTAATCCGATGAGAAGATTAATTTTTTTCATATTTTTTCTCTATCAATTAAGATGTTCTTAAAAGATAAAAGTACTTTTCTAAATCTCAAAATCTTTCCTCTTTAATTCCTTCCCACATTCTTCACAATATGCATCCTTATTTGTTAAAATTTGCTGAATTAAAGTCGTAGCAAGATAATCTCCACACTCTGGACAACGGAAATTAAGAGAATCTTGTGAATGATTACTAAAATTCGTTTTTCCTACAGTGAATCCAGGCTCTCTTTTTCGTCGACCCTCGATGGAGGGAGTTTTTTGATAAAGTTCAGAATTAAAATCTAACTTTGCACTCTGTTTTTCTTTGGGAAAAGGTGTTGAAGCACTAACTTGCTTCGTTTCGGACTCAATATAGGCCTTTGGATTTTTAACTTCGATATTAACAATTTCTACATAATTATTTTCAAGTAGAATAACTAAAGCATCAGTATCGGGAGAAAATAGGGGTCCTGCTGTAATTGTTTGAATTGGGGCTCGACATTGATAGGTTTCAAAAGTGTTTCCTTTTTTATCCAGAAGATGAATTTTATTTAAATCATCACCCACAGCTAACAATGTTTGATCATATATCGAGATTGTAGTAAACCCACTAATCAGTTTTATATCAATAGGGAGTTTTTGTACAGATTCTTCTATGTCTAATACATTAACAGAATTATTTTGATCGACAAAGACAATTACTTTTTTTTTGGATGAATTGATTTTTCCCACATCAACAAATAAAATATCTGTAGGATGTTGATACTTAGCCATAATTTGGCCTTGGTTATTCAGAACAAAAATTCGACGATCTTCTAAAAGAACTACAATTTCTAGACCAGGATCATAATCCAAATTTCCTACCATTCCAGTAATAATTCCAGAAGGGAGGGTTTTTTTCCAAATTTCTTCACCCTCTTTTGAAAAGACCCGAATTTCTCCAGAATAAGAGAAAGAGATAAACATATTTTCTCCATTATCGTAGATATCCTTAAGAACCAGTGCTGAAACATCGGAAGAGAAAGGAAATTTTGATAGGGATTTTCCTTGTGAATTGAATATGGACAACTTTTCATCATAACTCAACAGTAATATTTCTGGAGTTGAATTTTGAGTAAAATGTCCAAGAGAACAATAATAATAGGAGGATTGACCAAAAATTGATCTTTTCTTTTTTAGGTCCAACAATTTACTAAATTTTTTCCAGCTCATAATTAATATCTTATATTCCTATTTTTGATTTTCAAGTAAAAAAAAAAAAGAAGAACTATTTTTTCTGAGAATCTTCTTTGATAGCAGATAGCATTCCTTTAAAGGCGCGAGTTAAATCACCAATTTCATCATCTTGAGCCTCAAGTTCATCATCAATAATGATTTCTTCACCTGATCGCAACATTGATGTGACAGAATCTTGACTTGTGAGTTTTTGAATTGATCGGGTTAAGCTCTTAACTGGTTTAGTAATTTGTCCCGCAATTGTTGTTCCTAAGAAAACTGAAACTGCTCCTGCAATTAGAATTATTATAATTAATGTCACTTGAACATTTTTGATTGCTTTCGAGACCTCTATTTGTAAGATCTCTACAGGTGCTAACGCATCCTCTTCAGACACCACGTTTATTAAAATGAAATTTGTTCCATTAATAGCACTATAAGCAAAATAATATTTTATACCAGAGGTTTTTTCATAAGTACCAAATCCCGAATTAAGTGATGTGATTTCTGCAATATTTGAATCAGAAAAAGGTTCCACATCTACTATTTTTGTAGTCACATCTTCTCCTTCTTCAGGTTCATCAACATCAGGATGAACTACAGCTAATCCATTTTTATCAATCAGAAATGCATATCCTTTATCATCAAGAAAACTTATATCTAAAATATTATCTCTAATCGTATCAATGGTTAAATCCACAGCAATAATTCCTATTAAAGAATCAGTTGTTTCATTAAAAACACCTTGAGCAATTGTAATCATTAAACCTAAACCATTTGCATCAACATAAGGTGATGTAATAATGACATCAGTTGGTTCTTGTAAATTTATTTTATCATACCATGGGCGAGCACGAGGATCATAATTTGTATCAAATTCAGTCCATGGATAACACCTAAATATTCCTAATTCGAAGCCCATATATATCCATCCTAAATCAGGATTTGCTGCTTTTGTATATTGATAGATGTGATCTAAATTGGCAGATATATTCACCATTTTATGGACAGTTTCATTCGCATCTGTATAATTTACACTATAGGTATCAGGTGCCAAATGGTACATTGAATAGTCAAAAGTTACCAATTTAGCCCCATATCCATCTTCAAACCCAAGATCTAAATCGGGGTTTTCTTCCTTAATATCCGTAAAAGATGGATATTCTCCATAATCATCAGGATTATTGAAAAGGTTGGTGGCAAAATATGCCATTGTACGAACATCATTTATAGAAGATTGAAGCTTTGCACCAATAGTATGTGCATTCTCTTGAGCACTGGTAATCATATTCGTTTGAATTTGATTGGTTAACGCCTCCTCACTTTCATTTGTTGTAGTCAATTTCATAGTCCCGAAAAACCCTAGGATTATCCCACTAACGCCAATTAAAGCAATAATGGAAAATACTGTAAATATGAGTAAAATTTTAGTTCTAATTCCGTATTTAATTTTATTTGTTGTTGTTGTCATAAAGAATCACCATTAGTTATTTTCAATAAAATCCTCCACATTGATTTGAGCCAATAGATTAGACACTTCTTGGAAAGCATTTTGAATTGCAATTTTCGCATTATGGGTATCTCGGACAGAAATATACCGACCTTGAACACTTCTGGCACAAAGATTTTTCAAATCTGTTTCAATTGGAATTAAATCTTTACCAATTCCAATAAGAAGAAGATTCATTGTGATTAGGTTTTCTTCGATGTACTCTCCGAGACCAATTCTATGATCAGAATTCATAAATTCCAAAAATCCTTTAAATCGTCGATCTTTTAAGTTGAAATTACTACTTTGATTATCCATTCCATCAGTCAAAGCAATAACCCATTTATGTTCATCTGATATTCTTTGATTTATCAAATTGAAGGAATCACCAATAGCATCGAATAAGGCAGTTTGATATTGAGTAGGTCGAATTCGACGAATAATGTTCTGGATATATTTTTCATTTCCTCCTTTTTGAATTGGAGGTAAAATCACTTCTGAGACAGAATGGAATAAAATAATGGCCAATTCATCTTGAGGATTGATTTGAGTATTATAGATTTCTAAAGCACCATTTACTGCAGCATGGATTCGATTACCATTCATAGAACCTGAAACATCAATCACCATAACCACAAATTTTTTCTGAATTAGACTTACTCTCAATTTCTCGTATTCGACACGCATGCGATGAGCTTGGGGGCGATTACGAGTATTTTGATGTACAAATTCCATTTCTTTGTAAATATTCATCTGTAACCGCACATCAAGAGCTTTCTTGGCGCCAACTAAAGATTCTTCGAGGATATCTATCGCTTCTGCATCATTTATAATGTTGGCAATTTTACCGAGATAAAATTGATTATAGGCAATTCCATGATTATCTTCATTATCTAAATCAATATTGAGGGCAGAACGAATTAATTCCTTACCATCCTTTACCTGATTATTTTGTGCTTTGAATAATCCGAAATTTCTAAAGATTAAAGGCAAATCAGACTGAAGATTTTGAGAATTACAAACATTAATTGCCTCTTCAAAATACTTGCGAGCGAGTTCTGTATTCCCTGAATCTGCATATAATTGAGCTAAATTATTATATCTTTTGGGCAATACTATTGGATCATTGAGTTCATTTGCAATTTGAATAGCAAATTTATAAGATGCTTCTGCATCAGCAACATCTCCGCGAATCCTATATATATTTCCCAAGTTATTTGCACAAATCGCCATTCCTTTTTTATTCCCTGAAAGTTCGAAAATATCTAAAGCCTTTGAATAATTCTTAGCTGCTAAATTAAGATTTCCTCGGTAATAATCAGAATTTCCCAATCGAAGCATTGTGATCAAATTTTGAAAGGAAGAAGTTAACATTGCAATTTCATCATTTGCAGTTTTTGACTCCATAGGAATCTCTCGAGAGATGGAACCTTGAGAAATGAAATTCATCATCTTTGTAAGATTGGTTATTGGATTAACAATGCGCTTGCTCACATAGTTACTTGTAAATCCAATTACAATTACTGCACCAACGAGCACAACCAGTAAAATTGCCAATTGTTGACGGGTTAAAGCGAGTATTTTATCGCGAATTATTGATGCAGGTTCAATGATCTCTTTAAGAGGCACAACCACCGCAAATTTATAATTAGTAGATGGAATTGTTTGGAATGTAATATACCATTCTTCTCCATCTTTGTTATAAGTTCCATTTCCTAAAGATTTATGGCTCATTTGAGATAAAATTGTTGCGAAATTGGTACCTTCTAAATCAGAATCAGTAATAGGTTTATTAATTTCACTTTCAGCTTTACTGGGATCACTTACATCTAAGGAAGGATGAGACACAGTAGAGCCAGAATCACTAATCAGAAAAGCATAACCAGAATCTAAAATTTTTGTATTCAAAATGGAGTCTTGAAGTGCTTGTATGGTTAAATCAACTGCAATAACTCCTATTAGAGTTCCATTTGAATAATGCACAGGTTTTGCAATGGAGATCATTAAACCTAACCCGTTTGCATCAATATAAGGTTCTGTGAAAATTGTCTGGTTTTCTTCTTTAGCTTGTTGATACCAACCGCGCTGTCTTGGATCATAACCATCAACATCCCATTCAGTAAATGGATAACATCGAAACATTCCTTGTTCTTCAAAACCCATATAGATCCATCCATATTCGGGTGATGTTGTTTTCATCTGTTTGAAGAACACATCAAAATGTGCCGATTTTGCTATTGATCGGTTCATTGAAGCACTTTGAATAGAAGGATCATTATTAGTAATACTGGTATCTGGGAAATAGTAAAAGGAAGCATCAAAAGAAAGAGTTATTCCACCATATTCGGCTGGTGCTTCATATTCCAAATTAGATGGTGTTTCGGTATGATAATATGAAGGAATCGGATTTATATTGATTTTTTCATTAAAAATATCTTCTGCATATTGAACAAATGAATCCACATCTTTTGCTTTTTTTGTGAATTGATCATTAATATAAGTACCCATTGTGTTGGTTACTTCATCCATAGAACGATATTGTTCACTTTCCAACGCCCCGCCACTTATATTTGCCACATCATTACCCAGTCCATTCATATTGCCTAATGAAACTGATACAATGATGACAATTGGGATAATTAAGAATAAGATAAACGCAAGTGTTATTTTATTTTTAATTCCTAACAATCTTTGTTGCTTGAAACTATATATTTTTGACATGGTTAATGAAATAATTTGATTTTAAAATAATAAATCTATTTCATAAGGATTAGATGTTTACTTAGAAATACATTTGTATCATATTATCCATATGGAAGTCTATTAAATCATATGCCTTTTTTCTTCTTACCTTTTGGATTTAAATATGGTATTAAATCAAAAGTTTTCAAATTATCATCATTAATTTTACCTTTATCATAATCCTTCCATACCTTATCTATGTTGTAAAGTTCTAAACAATCATCGCATAAGAGGATCATGTCATCTCCTTCACCATATTCAACCTCGGTTTGACAATCACGGCATTTAAACTTTTTTTCGACAAATTCTTCTTCTTTTTCGACTTCTTCTTCTTCATCATTATCCATAGTATGAATTTGAAATCAAACTAAAATAAAATTCTTTGTATTCAAATTTTTTTATTAAAGATTTTTTATATCCTATACGACTAAACTTTTTTTATTTTTTATGTCTTATATGACTAAACTTTATTTAGTCTTGTTTTTATAATATAAATAATAAAATGATCCATTATGATGATATTGTTTCTTATTTCAAAGATTTTTATAACAAAAAATTGCCAGATTTAGTAGAACGAAATAAACTTTTAGAAACAGGAGAATTAATCTCAATTATTGGGGCACGTAAAGTCGGAAAAACTTATCTATGTTTCCAGAAAATGAAAAGTCTGATAAAAAGTGGAGTAAAAAAAAGTCAAATTCTACGATTAAATTTCGAAATTTATCCATTATATCTAATTAAAGCACATGAATTTGAAAAATTATTAGAGATTTATTGGTCAATATTTCCAGAAGAGAAAAATCTTTACATTTTTATTGATGAACCACAGGGAATTGATAATTGGGAAAAAGGTATTTTAACTCTTTATGAAAAATTTCGATATCCAATATTTATTACAGGTTCTTCATCAAAACTCCTATCTAAAGAAATTGCATCTGCCTTTCGTGGTTTAGGAGTTAAATTTAAATTCTTTACATTATCTTTTATTGAATTTTTAAAGTTTAATAACTTCAAACCTTCATTAGATCTAAGCACAAATGAAAAAGGACAAATGTTAAAATTTCAAAGAGATTTTCTAGAATTTGGAGGATACCCAAAAGTTGTTCTAGAAAATCAAATATTCAATAAAATTACTATTCTTAATGAATATTTAGATTCTGTGATATTACGGGACATAATTGAACGTTTCAATATTAGAAATGATATTATAATGAGAACTTTTATCCCGATTTTGATGAAACAGATTGGACAGATTTGTAGCATTAATAAAATTCATCAAGATTTCAAATCCAGGAACATAAAAGTAACGAAAAAAACTCTATATTCATATCTAATGTATTTAGAAGATGCAATGATACTTTTTCGATTAAAGAAATATCATAGCAAGTTCAAAGAGAGAAACCTTAGTTCTTTTTCAAAGGTGTATGTTCATGATTTGGGATTGGCAACTCTGTTTTCCCAAAAAAATCCCGGAAGACGTCTTGAAAACGCGGTTTTCATGGAATTATTAAGGATTAAAGCAAACTATAATCCTTTATGGGAAATTTGTTATTTTACACATTCAGGAAGCAATAAAGAAATTGATTTTTTAGTTATAGATCGTGAAGATATTATTATGGCAATACAGGTTTCATATGATTTTTCAAATACAAAAACTTGGGAACGCGAATTATCATCTTTACTTGAAGGTTTACATAAATTAAACTTAGAAAAAGGCTTTATTATTACCAATAACACTGAAAAAGAACTAAAAAAAAATGGAAAAAAGATATTTTTTATTCCTTTTTGGAAATGGTTATTAAAAATTGATAAAAAAAATTACATTTTTCTATAAACTAA
>JAUWOE010000066.1 GCA_030612265.1 Promethearchaeum sp. | reverse complement strand
AATCATTTAGGACTTGCCCATCATGATCAAAAGAATTACCAAGAAGCCATCCACTATTATAAAAAGACACTGGAGATCGACTCGAATTACTTTCTTGCATGGTACAATTTAGGACTTGTTCACAGAGCTCAAAATAAAAACCAAGAAGCCATCCGCTGTTATAAAAAGGCAGTACAATTCAGTCCGAATAACTACTTTATATGGAATTTGTTAGGAGTTGATTATGGGATGCGAAATAATCAAAAAGAAGCTGAACTCTGTTTTAAAAAAGCATTGGAAATTAATCCGAATTATAGTGATGCATGGATTCAAGCAGGGATTACTCATGGTATACAACACGAAATCCAAGAAGCTGAACTCTGTTTTAAAAAAGCGTTGGAAATTAATCCTGATAGTTCTTTGGCATGGAATTTGTTAGGAAAGACTTATGATGATCGATCTGAATACAAAGATGCCATTCTCTGCTATAGAAAAATGTTGGAGATTGACTCTAATGATTCTGAAGCATGGTTGGAGATTGGAAGAACGCGGGGGATACAACACGAGATCCAAGAAGCAATCAGTTATTTTAAAAAATCATTGGAAATTAATCCGAAAAATGCTAGAGCATGGTATCTTTTAGGAATAACTCAAAAGGGCCAAGAAGCGATTTACTGTTTAAATAAAGCATTAGAAATCGATCCTAAAGATACTAAAACGTGGATTAATTTAGGGGATGTTTATCTTAAAGAAAATAATTCTCAAGAGGCAATTCGCTGTTATAAAAAAACATTGGAAGTTGACTCAACTAATTATCTAGCAAAAAAGAAATTAATCGAACTCTATAAAATCTTGAATTTCTCGTTAGAATATCTAGAATAAATATTCCCAAAATGCTTTTTTTGGTTTAATTTACCCTCTATACATTGAATTACATCCATCTTCCTTAGTTTTACGGGTTTATACTATGACTCAGAGCGAATTGATGTGATTTCGGATCGTCTCAATCAAAGTGTCAATTATTCCTCTGGTTGTTAATTGCACATTATTCTCGGAATCTAAATGATTCTGAAAAATTGTTCGGAAAACGATTGGAATATTAATCAAGTTCACCCACGTCTGGAATTTTGGGGTTGTTAAATGTGGTATTGCCATCGTGAAGGGTTTGCAGATCCGGTCATCAGCGGATCTAATCACTGGATAATAAGCATAATCCACATCAGGCACCAGGTTTTCCTCATCATCAACCACACCGTTTTCTACAGAAAAATTATTCCAAGTTGGAACAGAATAAATGAAAATGACCTCGGGGTCAAGGATCTTAATGGTTTTTCGAATCCAGTTATAATAAGCCATGCAATTATTTCTAAGTATTTTGTCAGGATTTCCAGATTTCCCTGGTCCCTTACAAAGGACTCCATTTGTGCAAGCAAAAGCCTCCAGTATCTGCGGTGTTGAGGGAAATAATTCTAATAAAATTCGCTTGATACCCCATCCTTCCTCTTCATTTTCCTCTTGATGATTTAGAAAAGGCCGATCATTAATAATCCCTCGAAATTGTTTTATACCAAGATCTTTTCCCCGATAATAATCATTATAGAATTGAGCAGCTTCAGTCTCCTCCCATTGATCCTCATAGCATTTTTCCACACTCATAAGTGTTCCAAAATTGTCGTCTTGACTGTTGGGGTTATTCCCGATGAACAAAATCCGTGGAACATCTTTGATTTTCCCGTAGCAACTCCCCACAAAAATAGCATCGGGACTCCAATGATCTCTTTTTACTTCTTCAGGGAGAGAAGCATAACAAGATTCATTGTTTTCGGGGTGGTTTTGTAATCCAGGGCATCGGTAAATCTGTTTTTGAAGTTTCCACGCATTTTCTTGATAAGTCATTTTCTGGTCTCTCTGATTCAATTAACTTGAGCATGAGCTTCTGCGGTTTTATGTAATGACATTTCGGAAGTTCATACTTAAAGGTTGTAGCGAGAGTTTAAAAACACATTGATCATCTCATTATTTAAAAACATCTATAAACACAAAAGGCAAATCAAATACATAAGAAATTACCAGTAATGCATTTAAAATCATCTTCTTTTCTTAGTTTGACAGGATTTAGCAAATTTTTTCTGCAAATCACTACAATTTCATCCCGATTTTTCTTTTCCCAATACTGACCAAATAACCTAAAAGTATCACAAAATTCGAAATTTTTTGATTCCATAAGTCCTGAATTTCTTATTTTTGAATGTACATTATTAATAATATGTAATATGGAAGAGACAGATATAATTTTGAGTTCAGAAAGTGATAAAAACATCCATATTAAAGAAGATTTTCTCAAATTACTGAAAAAAATTCAATATCCAAAAATCTAAATACGTCTTAACTCGAATTACTGCTCCTGTCCACTTGATAGTGATTAGGAAGTAGATATTGGTCTGGATGAGATTAGTGCTTATTAACATTCAAATTTATTCTGCTTAATTCTGTTATAGAGAATTATCCCGGTCTCGGTCAGAACATATGAAGACTTATCTTTCTGGATGAAAGCTTCTATGAGAAGTTTTTTAATTAATTCAGAGAAACTGTTTTTATCTAAGGATGCATCAGGGCTGATAACTTTTGAGAGCACTGTCCGTGATGTGAATTTATTTTTGTACCGTTTATCCGTCTCCCGAGTTTGAAGATAATTACAAAGTGCACATAATTCATACTTCAAGTCTTCATATCCCGAATACTCTTCTAACCATTTAAGATAAGGTGGTTCTTTAAGGGTTTCAATGGGTGGATTTCCAGAAATTGGTTCAGTTTGAAGGGGTGATTCAGTTTGGATAGTTGGAACTAGAATTTCTTCTCCCACTGGTGGGGTTTTTTCCCCTAAATCGGTGAACTTATCAAGTTTTACAGATTTCACGATAATTGTTGGCTTAACTTTCGGGATTACTTCCACCGTACACTCTCCACGATAAGGAAGATTAATGATAGATTGTATCAAATCCCGAACGGATTGTCCTAATAGTTCTTGTAATAAGAAGTATGCATTTTGAATTCCATTTTCTTCTTCAAAAAGCTCGTTCCCAGTTAATTCTTTATATTGTCCCAATAAATAAAGAACATTTACTTGGTTCATAGTGAGGGGAGAGTATCGTATCCGAACGGGATATTGCTGCTCCAATTTTCTTACCTCTGAAGATGCCCGCGAGTCTAACCCATCACCAGTAATGATAAAATATATCATATCTGTATAATTTTCGTTGAATAATTCTAAAGAAGATTCGATGCGTTTAAATTCCACTTTAGAGCCTTTATTGTAAACTTTAACTTGAAATTCGACCCTTTTTCGATGTTCAGCCCCTAAATTACCTCGAATTTCCACTAAAACATCAGGTTTACGGGTTTTCCCATTCAAATTTTTTACAACAGGGTTGTTTCTTACTAAGGTGATATCCGAACCGGATTCATTCATAATGGTTTTCCATGCATATTCTAACCCCCTTTCTATCACCGAAGATCTTTTACTATTATTTTGGAATAAGGGAGATTTTTCAAATTGATTTCGAATGATATTCCAATCATTCGGGCGTAGGTTTTTGGGATCAATTGTGGATCCAAAGGAGTTGTAGTATTCCCGAATACAAGCAAAATAACTTTCCAGCTCTGGCACCCTTTTAGTATACTTGAAATTATTCCAGTAATGTTTAAAGAAATGAATTGTTTTACGTAAATCGCGTCGTTGAGAGCGAAACGCGTAAGCAAACATATTGTCTACAAATGGATAATATGGGATAATTGTTGGTCGTTCTGCCGCATAATTTTCCCAGAATTTGTTCATACGATTCCGAAAAACTTGGATTGTTTTTTCTGGTGTTAATTGATTAAGGGATATTTTAGTAATAAATTCTGAAATTTGGCTCCTTAAGTCTGTAGAATTTCTTAAGGCTTTATCGAAATCTGCCCAATCTTGGGTTGTGGATATGAAGACGAACAAAATGTTGTGTAGGGTGTTTCGAAGAGTCACAAATAAATTTCCTAGTTGTTTATAATATTCTTCCCCCACCAGATTATTTCCCTTCGCCACATCATCCATTCCGATCAAAATTATTGGGATTTTTCCAGTGCTACATGTATAATATCGCTTTAATTTATCAAAAAAGTCGATAATAGATTTTTCGGTTTTGAAATAACTCGCATCTGCTTCCGTTATCTCCTCCAGAAAATTATCATCCTCATCAAAAACCCTAAATAAATCATTGATAAATGTGTTATCCATTCGGGTTAGATTGAATTTATCTCCATTAATTTGCTTAGCAAAATGATTTCGCAACTTGCGCTTATTTTCTTTCCAATAATCTTGAAGTAAAACTACTATAGTACTACCACCATCCAATAAGCAATCATAAATATCACGTAACTTAATAGATCTAAGATCGGTTGGGGGTAATTTTTCATTCCAAATGATATTAGTGATATTTTTGGGATCATAATATAGTAATTGGTAAATAAATCTTAACATAACGTATTCAGGGAGAGAAATTTCTCCTTGTATATTCTTATCGAATGTACCGCGAAGGCTGAGCAGAATCTGTCTCCACAAATCGCTAAAATCTGCAATTTGTTCTACTTTAGGTATATAAGCTGAAAATATATCGCAATTTGTTAGCAAAAAATTGAGTTCTGCTGTTTGATCATTCCGTTCATCCTCAATGGATTGTTTTAAAAAATTGAAGAGCGTACTCTTCCCCACACCCCCTGGGCCTTCTAAACGCACTGCCCTACTTACCCCTTTATGAAAAATAGTATGGAGGACATCTTTAAAGATGATGAGTTCTTTTTCTCTTCCAACAAAATCAGTGATGCGTTCTTTTTCTGTATATGAAGCGATTCCAAAAGGATTACTGCTGGTTTCAAATAACCGTTGGTTTAATTTTTTACATTTAAAGGGATCTGGCCAAGTTAGTGACATTTTTATTCATTAGTTGTGATTTTTTTTTGTAATGTAATATATAGTTGCTACTTGTCTGATTGTGATATTTGTATTACTAGGGGGTTAAATCCGGATAATTCTACCGATTTCACCGTCAACCTTTTCTTTAGAGTTTCCCTCAGCACAATCAAATACTTCTTCATCAATTAAGTCAGAAATTACTTTTTTAATTGAATTTTTTGAGAATTTTTGCATTGAATCATGCTCTAAAATTTCGTCTATCGTTGAGGATTCGCCAATTTTGATATAATTTTTTAAGTTTGCTCTAATCGTCCCTAAATTCGTTGGGATGGAGCGATTTCTGATAGATTTACTAGCATTAGAAAATTTTGCTCCTGACAAATTCATGGTCTTTTCAAGCATGTCAACTTTTGAAAATAGAAATCTTATCTGATTTTTCATTTCCATTATGCTTTCATGCATGATTTTTAATTCTGCAGATTCCTTCCTCTTTCCTTTAATCGTTGAAGGTTGTTTCTTCGACCTTTTACTTTTTTTGCTTTTTGTCTTAGATTGCATATCCGCTAATATTGGTCTTAAAATTCGCTCCGAAATCTTTTGGGAATTCAATTCACTAAGGAGATCCTTTTTTAGCTTTGATCTTAACGAGATATTACATTGCTGTGCGATCTCTTTTATTTGTTTCACTGTTAGGGTGCTTGGTATTTGCATTCTGGATCATTGATTTGAATTATGTTTAGGTTTAACTATATATTGTGTTGTATGGATATTTATGTTTATAAGTTTTTTTTATAAGATTTTTTTTTAACTTGTGCCAATATTTCCAATCCTATTGCTAATAATTATGAATCTACTCAAAAATGCCCACACATGGATCACTGAGTAAGTTTCAAAAGATTTGCAAAAGCCCTATTTGATTCGCTTTTTTCTCATTTGTTTTGAAGCTTCCGACATTTTCCCAAATGATCCGGATTACTTCCACCTCTTAAAGTTAGATTTCAAGATAAAATGTAATCAAGTAGCAATTCTCGCTTTTCTCCTCCGTCCCGTTAAAAATCTCTGTTCATTTTATCAAAAGCTTTAAAAGTCTCAAAAGCTTTGCAAAAATAAGTTTCAAATATCTTGCAAAAGGTAATAATAGTTTCAAAAGTTTTGCGGAAATGCAGATAGAGGAAAAAAAAGTTTCAAATGATTTGCAATGAGTATAGATTGGAGACCAACAGGATCAGCTAGAAAAATTACAGCTAAAGAACAAGGAAATCGGGGTTTTTTTCCTTCCTCTAAAGTGAATGGAGGAATAGTTGAATATGAGTCCACTTTAGAGCGAGATATTTTCTTAAATTCGAATCACGCTCAGGATGTTATAAGTTTTCAGCATCAACCCATAACAGTATCTTATTTATCAAAGGATGGAAAGAGAAAGAAATATACCCCTGACATTTTCATCGAATTTAAAAATGGAAAAAAAATAATTGCTGAAATTAAATACAAGTCTGAAGTTGATGAGAAATATGAAAAATATCAAGAAAGATGGGAACATGCATATATTTGGGGAAAAGAGCGGAATATCACCTTTTTAGTTTTAACCGAAGAAGAGATTCGCACTCCTCGATGGTATAATGTTTGGTTCACACTGGGGGCATCTAAATGTGCAGATAGCGATATTTATACCCCTAAATTCTTAAATCTCATCCCGAATGAAGGTGAAAAATACTCCAATTTGTGTTATTGTTTGGCGGAATCTGAAGGATTGGAAATCAATAAGGCCGCTCAAATTGTTTGTTATGCAATATATCATGGTTTGGTTTTTGTAGACACGTTTTCAACAAAAAACCTATCGAATACTACTATTATTCGTCATAAGAAATTGAAATCATCAAGCGCATTTAAACCGTTGTGGGATGAATTCACAGATATCAATTCTAAGATCTTCAAGCATGAAATAGTTATTCAGGATTCTGAAAAAATTCTTAACACAACCAATAATTTTGAGTCATTTGCTTTCCGAATCCCCGCACATTATGAATCAATTGTAAACAAGAGGGCGAAAGTTGTTAAATTGTGGTTAAAGCAACCAAAATCTAATCGAACTCCAGAATGGAAAGCTAATTTTTGTAAAAAATGGGAGATTAGTGAGCGTTCTATCTATTACTGGGTTCAACTTTATAGAAAAGGAGGAATCGAAAATCTTATTCCTAAATATTGTAAATCAGGAAGACATTCGATTTATGAGCTAGAATTACTCAAACTTCTCGAAAACAGTCGCCAAGATTATTTTAAACCGCTTAATACATTAAAGAAGGTCTATCGGGAATTGGTTGAAACATGCACGAAAAATAACATACAACCACCCAAGGAGTCTTCTTTAAAAACATTTATTCATAGAAATTCTACTGCTTCAGATTTTGCCCGAAAACGGGGTAAAAAATATCACAAATCCAATTTCACACCTTCATTGGCTTCCTTTCAAGGTGCATTTGCACCTATGCAAATTCTACAACTAGATAACACTAATTTTGATGTATTTCCCGTAGATTCTGAATTTCGTGAAGGATTATCAACACCATATATGACGGCTGCTATTGACTGCTATACACGGATGATAACAGGTTTCAGTATCTCATATTTTCCGAGCTCTAGCAGAACCGTTCTTGATGTGTTGATTCAATCGATTTTACCAAAAGAGAATATTATTGAGACATTTTGCCCTCAATCAAACTGGCCAATTCAAGGTTTTCCTGTACTGATATTAGTTGATAATGGAATGGACTATCGAGCAAAGATCGTCAAAGATTTCTGCATGAAATATGACATTATACTGGAATTTGCCCCTATCAGAACTCCTCGATATAAAGCATTCATTGAACAATGGTTTAATATTTTGCATCATGCTTTGGCAACTGAAAACGTAGAAGGATGGAGGCCCTTATTAAAGCATAGATTGGAAAACCCAGAACTAAAACCTGAAGCAGAGGCAATTTTGACTCTCCAAGAAATCGAAGAGTGGATGTATAAATGGATACTCGATGAATACCATTTTACTAACCCTTACGAAAACCATGTCCCTGCCCCATTCTTAAGGTGGCAAAATTACCAAGAGATTCAAACAGATGTAATTCTTCCTGCGCCTCGGGAACCGCCAAAGGATAAAAATGAGATCGATGAAATTTATTTATCCATGCTAATTCCAATTGAACGAATTCTTGGTTATAATGGCGTTATTTGGGAACGTTTATCTTATCATAACCCCCAATTGATGAAAGAATATAACCAAAATGGGAAACAGAAAGTGAAAGTATTAATTAATAATCGAGATATACGGTTTGTTTGGGTAATAATTTCAAATCAAACCGAACCTATTAAAGTAGAATTAGCAAGTGGATGGGCACAAGCAATTGTAAAAATCTATGGAAATATGCCGATTCATGCGAGTGCTTGGATAAATGACCTTAAACGGATAAACTCGAAGTTAAGATCTCATATTTCTCCTTATGTATGGCAAAAAGAGATTTCGCGAATTAAACGAGACGAATTAATTCAAATAGCGAAAAAATCTACAAAATTGATGAGAAAGGAACATGAAAAAATGAAGGAAACGAAACGGAAATCTAAATTTCACCATGAAGATTCTTACATGAAGCCCGAAAAGAAGCAACCACAAGAATCTTTAAAACCAAAATATAAAGCAGAGGATATAGATTGGGATAACTTACCGATTCTCTGGACGGATGACTTCTATTCAGGAGATTGAGAATTCTTATGGAAAATACAACAATTATAACCACAAATCCATTTAATCCCGTGATTCGCCAGAGATTAGGATCCTTATTAATGGAAAAATATATGCACACTCCTAAAAACGGGGAATTATGGTGTTTATTGGAAGACTTGATGTTTCAAGTATCCCCCACTAATATTAAGTCGAAAGTGATGGGATGTTTAATTACAGGTGATCCTCATTCAGGAAAGACGACTGCAGTTCGACAATTCAAGAAAGCATATCTTGAAAATGTTCCTGAAGCTCGGGATAATGATGTATTTTTATTCCAAATTCCCAGTAGGGCTCGTTTAAAAGGTGTCTTAACTAAAATGGGACGTCAATTAAAGATCCCCGATATTTCCCCAAATACTCGGTATGGATATCCTACCTACATATTGGTGGAAAAAGTAGCAGCAAAATTATGGAAGAATGGAGTTAAACTGGTAATTATTGATGAATTTCAAAAATTATTTGAACTTCCTGGGGAAAATCGGATTGAGATCCTTAGTGGTTTCAATGATTTAGTAAATGAAAGTCATATCCCCATCATTTTAGTGGGTATTGCGGGAGTTGACCGAATCTTAGATGTTGGGAATTATCATAATGATGAAAGCAACTTAAGGGGTAAATTCTGCTCCAGGTTTATGGAATTTAAATTAGGAGCGTGGAATGATCCTAATAATCCCCAATTTGTGGCGTTTCTACAAATGATCTTGGAAGATTGTGGTTTTACCACCTCTCATCACAATGCTTTTTATTCCAAAGAGGAAAATCGGAAATGGTTTCTTGAAGTGACAGAGGGATTAACTGGAAAAATTATCCATCTAATAAAATGGGCTGTCCGATATATCATTCGAAATAATCTCCCCGAGAGAATAACCAGAGATGTTATAGAACAAGGATTAAAATATATTCAAGCAAATGGATGGTAAAAATTTATGATAAATTCGGTAAAATCTTGGGAAATACCTGTTGACCCTTTAATTGAAGAAAATGATGAGAGTTGGGAATTTTGTCCCGAACCATTTAAAGATGAAGCCTTTCTATCATGGTTCACACGACTATCAATAAATAACTGTTCTGATCCTCGCTTACTTTATCTTCAATTAAAAAAATCATCAACTTTGCGAAAAATGAATCTAGAAGTTATCGGAAAACAATTGTGTTCCCTTTCGAGGAGTAAGAAGAAACAAAAGGAACTACTTTCTGCGATTCAACCTTTTATTAAGGAAAAAATTCATGATTTTCAACAACCCCCGTGCAGAATGAAAAAGACAAAAGATCTTTCAGAATTTCTAAATGTCCCATTAAAATTCCCCCGTTATTGTCCCTATTGTCTTGAACAAGATGAAATTCCCTATTTTCGCGATTCGTGGTTTTACAAACCATTTCTTGTGTGTCCGATTCATCATTGTCTTTTATTTGATTCTTGTCCACATTGTAATGCCCCAATAAAATTTTGGAATACTTCATGGAATACTGACATAATTTATTGTGCGAAATGTGGTCAAAGTATTTTGACTGGGATAGTTGGAACCTTTGAAATTCAAAATGTAGATTATTATGGCTTAATAGAAAAAGTATTTGCAGAATTTGGTCAAATTCACGAGAATCTTACCAAATATGATTTCTTTCATCACCTTTGGGAATATATTCGTCAATATAGCCGAGATCCCCTAATATATGAAATAATATATAATGATATGCATGTTTCGCGAGAACATCTATTTCGGGCAATTCTGGTGGCGTTGAAAAACATCATAGAAACACCAAATCGAAGTAGGTCTATTGTATTAAACATAAATAGAGAAGTAGAAAATAAATTTACTTTAGAAGATCTTGAAATAAGTGGCGGAAACCTTCCCAAAGAACTTGATAATGATATTGTCAGAAAAAGAATCAATGCAATTGCTCCCTTGTTAAGGATTCGATATAGAACTTTCGATGACGTGAAAAAACAAGCTAAATTTGTTGGATGTGGAACTAAAACTCTATATAATTGGATGTCCAATTACAAGAAAGATGGTGTTGCAGGGTTAAATCCCCAAAATCATAAGTCAGGAAGAAAGCCCCGGCAATTGCCTCCTGAAATTGAACTTGAATTAGTACTTTCCATAAAAGAATTTATCCTTGGGGGAGAGAACATCCCAATCAAGAGATTCTATGAAGAATGCAGAGAAAAAGCAATAAATATGGGATTACCGAAAGATGGATTAAAATACAATTATTTTTATAAACGTTTAAGACAAGAAAGAGATGTTTTTCATGCGGAAATAGTAAAAACTAAAAATTCTTGAAAAATTGATAAAAACTGCAAATCTTTTGAAACTTCTTTTGAAAACTGCAAAACTTAGAAGAATCTCCGCAAATCATTTGAAACTTACTCAATTATGTAGACAATCCAAGAACTCTATACATTTAGCTTAAATAGAATTCGCTTTCTTTGTTTAAGTAGATATTATTTTCTATAAAACTTCACTTGGATCGTGGTTAAAATTCAACAATCTGCATACCATATAATCACAAAATCACCAGATGAGAAAGGATCAAAACCTTCAACAAGGTTGAAAAGTCTTGATTCTCTTCGGGGATTTGCAATATTTTGTATGGTTCTCTTTCATGGTTTTCAACTTTTAGAGATAGATCTAATGGGTGTAGCATATTCGTTGACTGATAATCCTGCTGCAAAAGTTATTGAATTTATGGCCAGAATGGCAGGAATATTTGTGTTTATCTCTGGGATTTCAAATTCAATGAGTATTTACAGCAGATACTCAAAAGGAACAACCAACGGGAAGAAAGTTATAATTGAATCATTCATTATTGGTTTATGGTTAATAGTACTGGAGCGTGTCGTTTATCGTTTAATAGATCGGCCAATTACTGGAGGGGGAATTTATGATTTTGATAAGGGTCCTACATATTATTCATTAATTCTGGGATATCTTGAAACAGGAGTTTTTCATCCAATTCCTTTGTATCCCACTTTTTTTTTGAGCGGAGCTTTGTCAATGATGGGATTATCGCTTATATTTTACAGTGTTTTACTTGTTATATTATTCCGTAATGAAGGTTATAAGAAGAACCATAGAAATTTATTGATTTTGGGAATTTTAGCTACAAGTATAATAATTATTTCACCGATGCTCATTGAAATTTTAAGACCTGTCTGGGTTCAGGCTTTAATAAATGAAAATTACGGAAAAGCGATATTAATTGGCATTTTAGTCGGGGATTCGGATCCTATGATGCCATTTTTAGGTTTTGCTCTGTATGGAGTAATGATAGGAATAGCAATTAAAGGTAAAGTTCCAAAAAAGAATTTTTTATTTTTCGGAATTCTCATCTCAACAATTTACATTATTTTAGGAGTAATTGGATATAAATCACTAGGAGAACCCCCAGTTGAACATGTACTAAGAACCTTACCAATCCAAACAACTCATCTTCAAATAGGAATAATGATTTTGGTCATTACAATCTTAGTTTATTCTGAAATCTCTGGAAAAACCGAAAAAATAGAAGAAACACCAAAAATCGTGAATGATGAAGATAATAAGAAAATGATAAGGAAGAAAAAGAGTATTCCATTCTTGCAGCTTTTTGGCAAATTCTCACTTACTATGTATTTATTAGAGAGTTTTGTTGGATCTGTTATAAAACTACTAATTATAGACAAGATCTTTCCCGGATGGGCTAAAAATTTGGCATTGGTTGTTTGTTATAGCTTTATAATTGTTATATTGTGGATTTTAATAGTAAAAGTATGGATTAAATTTGGGCAAATAGGTTCTTATGATTGGATGACTGGCCAAATTAAGATAAGAATAAGAAAAACTCTTACCAAGAAAGAATTAAAAATAACTGCAGAAAATCCAAAAACAGTAATCAGCACCAGATCCTAACTAATTATCCAAAGAAATTTATTAGTGTTTCTTTTATATCTATCCATAATGTCAAAATATTATTCTACCCCAAAGTACGTAACCATTGATTTATTTGGTAAAGTTGGGTGTGGAAAGACAACAATTTTTGAACTGTTTGCAGGGAATAAATTTTTGAAAGAGGGTGGAAATTTATCTTACGACTTTCGCACGTACTACGCGAAATGTTGGGTTCTTGAGCGAAGGTGGGAACATACGATGGTTTTTCTAGCGGATCCAAAATTGGAAATGAGATGGAGAGATCTTCGCGCCAAACATTTGCGCAAACTCTTAGTGCCAACGAATGTATTAATAATTGTCACCGATTCAACACGTGAAGACGTAAATGCAGTAAAGCAATCATTTAAAATATGGCCACGAATAAAACGAAAAATGATAATTTTTATTATTGCTAACATGCAAGATTTACCGGGGCGACTCTCGGGTGCGGAAATAAAGGAAATATTAAGTATGAATGATGTTTTAGAGTTAAATGCAACGAATGGAGATCCAGAAACGAAAGTTAAGATTGAACAATTCATTGAGGAGGCAACTATACGATATTTCCGAATGTTAGCGAAAAGAGGGCAAGTTATGTCGGTTCTTGATGAAGACGAAATCGGTTTTGGAAAGAAAATCAAAGAAAAAAATGTAAATAAATTTCCAGATCGTAAATATTCTTCAAGGATTAAAAATATTAAGAAAAAGAGATCAAACCAGATTTGAATTTTCCGCAATAAATTCGTTAAGAGCTTCTTCATTATATTTCTTTTTTCTAACGCGAACGCGGAAATAAAAGAGAATAGCGAGGATAACAAAATAACTTGAAACTATTATGATTTCAAGCATTATATATTCAGAACTCATAAATGCTAACATCTGCATGGCAATTCCTAAAATGAAACCTGTGATCAAACGGCTAATAGTGGTTGCTTTTCTTATAAGTACAGCTTGTAATCCCCAGTCGGTTAGTGAAAAAATCGGAAGAATAATTACCAAAAACAGTGCTAATTTTGAAGAAATTGGTAGATTAAATTCATATAATGCTATATTACTTAGGAAAATAGTTGTTAGAACTCCAAAAATCATTGCTGTGCATCGAGTGCAAAGATAAAAGCGAACTTTTCCGACCAATACAATAATTGTATGATCATCTTCTTCTAAAGAATGGTGAGTGAATAAATGGCTGTAGAACTCTCCAGGTTGAGGAATAAAATCATCGATGTTATCTTCATCATTTGTGTGGTTTTTATTTTGGGAGAGTAATTCTGCATCTTCATCTAATAGGGGAAAATAAAGTACTAAAAATCGATCGAGAATAAAAAAACCTAGCCATAGTGGAACGATTAAGAAAAGCATATTTACAAGGAAATTCAAGGTTAAATAAATTCGGGCCGTTGATTCAATTAAATCTTCTGTGAAACTAAAGGTAAAAACAAATCCGAAATAAATTACTGGTAAATAGAGAATGATATAAATAAAATTAAAACCGATTTGTTTAAGTAGCTTTTGACCAGAATAATATTCTCCCCCATTATAAGGCATAAAACTCTCAAAAATTAATGCCAAAATTATAAATCCAATTAAAACAGGTTGAATAGGAGTAGATTTAACATATTCGATTAATAGTTCAATGCTAAAAGCCCCTAAAATTACTGCTGTTCGTTTAAAAAGTCTCGCTAAGAAAAGAATTATTAATATTGAAATCCAAAAATGCATTGGAAATGAATTGATTACGATTGCAGGATTGACAGAGTAAATTGTAAGATAATTTAGTGCCCTAATATCCCGTGTTGAAAAATAATATAACATTGCAGTGATTAGAAATTCAATTAACCAGATTGCTATTGATTGAAAACGTGTTCTTATAATTGGAACATTAGGATTGTGAGATCGAGGCATGATATATCATTAAATTAAACCATATCTGCAGCGTAAATTCTTTCAATTGCTTTGTTAAAATTTCCCACTTGAATATCAAATCCCTTACGTAATATTCTAAATATAATCGGACGTGCTGTTGGAATATCCAATATTGATAGATCTTCTTTTATGATCTGTTGAGCTTTAAACATTGCATCTGTCTGCTTCTTTAAGCCATATTTACATTCTTCAACAGTCTCAAAAGCACTTCTACACATTTGATAATAGTTTTTTATTTCCTTACTTTCAATTTTAAGTAATGGAATAATGGAACAGATCTGAGATTCTAGCGTAACTCTAAGATTATCTTCTAATCGCTTAAAATTCTTATGATTTCTTTTACAAAGACGACCTGTCTGATCTGTTTTCAAATAAGTTGGAAAATATGCATTAAGGCGACGATAAAATTCCGAATTATACATTTCTACTCCGTCAACTATCATTTTCTTTGATAAATTCAGGAGTTGATTAATCGTTTTAATAGTTCCTTTCTCTAAATCTTTCTGCACTAAATTTGAATATAAACTAAGGACAATAGGTTTTAGGACAATAATTAAACCTGTAATTTCCTCACCAATCAACCTTTTTCCGACTGCTAAAGATTCGCGCATTTGTCTTAAAAGATGTTCTTTTACTAGCTCGGAATTTCTGTTTATTGTTTCCAACGAGCTTGATACAGAAATTTTTGCTGATCGGTTAGAAATCATTACCATTACTAATTATTGTTTGATTAATAATTATTTGATCAAAAACTATAATTAAACGACTATTCTGTTTTTTTGTTTTCTATAAAAAATCAATCATATTGTAAGGTATACTCATTATATTCTGAGTCAAATTTAACGATTTTAAATCCAAATGTCATAAAAAAATTAAGGGCTTTGATATTATCAATAAAACATTCTGTATATTTTTGTTTTTTCTCACTTTTAGTAATAATGAAATCTAATAACGATCTACCAACTCCTTGAGATTGGGAGTCTAATTCTACTGCCAACATTTTAATCCAGAGGGAATCTTTAGGATTTCTTATAATAATGAATCCTAACAGAACCGAATCAATAAAATATCCGTAATATTCATGAAAATCATGATGTCTATTTTCATACCAATCATTTAAAGATTTAGTTGTATGAATCCGTCCAGTAGATGTCAAAAATTGATGATGTTGATTCCAGATTTCCTTCAATTGTTCTAAATCTTTTTTTTTAATTAATCGAATTGAATTCTTAGTTGAGGGGAATAACATATTATTCACCAACTACTCTGATTTTTTTGGATTTTCTATTAAGGGAATTTCCCAATTAGAAATGTCAATACTTAACATAATATCGTCTTCCCCGGGGCACACAACTCTAATAGTAAGTTGTTCTTTAGTTCTACTGACAATTTCGGGAAAATGACAATCGTCAGCTAATTTGGAAATTATGAATCTGATATATGCTTCAGAAAATAAAACGATTGAACCTTCTAAAATTGCTTTCCCAACCCTTCCTATATAGAAGAAAACGTGTTTCCCTTTCTTCTCCTTTTCAATTAACTCTGCTTCTGCTAAACGTGCTGCGTGATGTCTAATTGTGTCGTGATGTAAATTAAATTCTCGAGCCATTTGATTTTGAAAACAAGATTCATTATTAACAATGTAAAGGAAGATATTTAGAGCATTTTTATTTTTAAGTAGCATATAAGCGCGCTCTATTTCTTTGGTTCGCAGATTCTTTGGAAAATAAATTCTTTTTCCATCAATTTTTGCCGATGTAATCAATCCATCATCTTCTAGTTTACTTAAATGATATAGTACCGTGGCGCTACTCCCTGAAGAACCTTGCTTCATCAATTTATAAAAATATGTACCAGGGTTTTCACACAAAATTTTATAGATATTTCTGCGTGTTGGATGGAGAAGAAATAATTTATCATCTGAACGATAGCGTACCATTTTTTTTAATCACTTTATAATTTAGACATTAAGTTTCTCGAATTTTGCTTTCTTTACATGGGTAACTTTAGAAAATTTTTCTTGGATTTCATCATAATTTCCCTTATCATATTCAAATACTCCTTCCCAAACACATATTTCTTCTTTAAAACAAACCCCGGTTGAAAATAAATTTTCAAGATTGAGTTCAATCATTGTTTCTCTTAAAGATGTAAAGAAAACTTCGTTTAAACTTGATTTATCTAAAATGAGTTTAATAAAAAGTACTTTATCTGCATTAGTTAAGAAAAATGTTAATTTCT
>JAUWOE010000190.1 GCA_030612265.1 Promethearchaeum sp. | reverse complement strand
GGTGGAATTAATGATAAAAATATTTTGGATGTAAAAAATAGCGGTGTTGATGTTGTAGTTGCAGGATCCTATATATTTAAAAGCGATAACTATAAAAAAGCTATTTCTTCCTTACATCTATGATATATTTCAGTAAATCACTCAGATCTCTTCATTTTCGATTTTTAGGGAATTCTCATAACAACGTTTGGCTATCTCCAAAAACATCTCTTCAACATTTAACCCATCCTTTGCAGACGTCTCCAAATGACTTGCATCCAAACGTTCTGCTAAATCCTCTGCATCTTCATAGGATACTCGCCTTTGTTCCTCAAGATCCTTTTTGTTCCCGATAATAATTAATGGAATTGTTCCTGTGGCTTTCTTCAAAGAACTAATCCAACTAGGAAGCCGCAATAATGATTCGGGTCTAGTAATATCATAAATTCCTATTGCGCCTTGGCTCCCTTTAAAGTAAATGTTTCGCATGCTACTAAATTGAGCTTGACCGCCTATATCCCACAACAATAATCTTAGTTGAACACCTTCCCATTCGACGTCTTTGATAAGGAAATTTGTCCCGATAGTTTGTTTTAGGTCTGTAGAAAATGTTTTTTTAATGAATCTCAGAATAAGACTGGTTTTTCCTACATTTTGAGAACCAAAAAGGGGTATTTTAAACTTATATTGTTTTTTATAACTTTGGTTACTAATTGCGATCTCCTCTGAAAATAATTGGAAAAATTTAATCTGAATATACTTTCATTTTTGTTAATATTAATGCTTCTAATTTGGGTTATAACTTTTAATAAAAAATAAATGGATATAAGAGTATGCGGAGACACATTATTTTTGATAATGATAACTGACGGGAAAAAAAAAAAGCAGTTTTTAGGGCTAATTTTTTTACATATCAGCGGAATTTTATGCATAATATCCGAGTTTGTTCTTTGGACAAATGATTTTAGTATATTTCAATTATTCCAGTTAGAAGAAATAATAAATCATTTAATTTATTTAATCCCTCTCGTGGGAGGTTTAGGAATACTCATATCTGCCTTAAATATTCTTATATTTAATCGGAAAACATATAAATTTTGGTATATCTTGTTGATAATTATTTTAAATCTATTATTTTACTTTTTACTTGAGGTTTTTTCAAATCAAGGTGCGTATCTTTGGAAGTATATGGGAATTTATGTGATAATTTCTGCATTATTGTTCTTACTATTTGGAATTTTATTTCAATTTAGTGCAAGCGCTGAAAATTCTTAATTTATTATGAAATATTTGGGTGTATAAAAGTTGATGGAAGGTAAAAAAAATCAGAAACAAAAACCAAATTCGAGTAAATATAAGAAGCATGCAAGTGAAAATTCCCTGGGGATTACAGAAGATCAGTTCTATATTGCCTTAGGTCATGAAATAAGAAGAAAAATATTAAAAATCATAGGTGATAACGGCTTTTCAAGCTTTTCTGTATTCAAAAAACAAATCCAATCAAGCACAGGAACAATCTATCACCATTTAGATGTGATGAAAGAATTTATTATTCAAGATAAGAAAAAAAAGTATTATTTAACTCATTTGGGGGAGCATGCCTATCAAATTTTAAGTAATAATATTGAATCAATAGAAATTGTGTCCAAACAAGATGAGAAGGCCGAATTTAATAAAGAAAATAGGTTAGTTGATTATTTCTTATTTAAAAAACTATTTGATTATTTCTCTTCCCAGACGAAAAAAAGCATTATTATATTATTCGGGATTTTGCTATCAATAAGTATATTAAGCGGGATAAATAATTTACAAATATTTTTGTTCTTTATTCGCGAGGGTTCGGTTGAAGAACAATTATTTTACTATTTTATCATAGATTCAATTACTATTTTTATTAGTTATTTTATTCTTATCTGCACAACCGAGATTTTGAGTTATATTATTTTTAACAACCATAATAACTGGGAAAAATTTTTCAATATCCTTTCAATTACATATCTGCCAATCCTGATTTACCTAGGAATATATACAATATTGAATCTGGTATTTTCCACAATTGCTCCCTTATTTTTTGATATATTACTTCTCCTATTTCAAGTATGGTCAATGATCTTGTTAGCAAAGGTAATTTCAATGGTAAAACTTGTAAAATTTGAAAGAGGCCTATTACTTGCTATTTTAATTGATTATGGGACTTTTATGATTATGTTAATAGTTAACAATCCATTTAGATAGGAAAAAATCGTTAATTAGGTCAAACCGATGTGAATAATCTTTATTTCTTCTACATTATTGATTTCTTTCAATTTAGCTTTCGTATCTTCAAAATCAATTTTATCTAAGGGATTAAAATATCCTTCGTAAATGCATTCGCCGCCTCGCTGGCAAATACCTGATGTATAAAGAAATGGGAGTCCCATCTCTTGGAAAACGGTGCTAATTCTCTTTAAAGTGTCTGGAGAAAGAGAACCATTAAAGATAACTGATATTTTTAGAACATGCTTTTTTTCATAGGGCATAATATCGATTTTAAAATTTTCTTTACGTTTTTGAAAGACAATGAAGAAATTTTTTCTTTTTTCAAGAAATGCTTCTAATTCCCTTAGAATGTTCGATGGTAAAGCAAGTGATCTCTTTCGGCGTAAATCTTTAAAAGGAACAATGATCCCATGGGTTTGTGCTTGAGTAATTTCAAAAAATTCAGAAAGTTCAAGAATATTATTTGTTAGAAAATTAAATTCATCATTTATTTCTGCTTCATAATTCAATGGAGGATTATTGATATATAACGCTTTATAAATCATTTTTCTTTCTTTTATAATTTGGATAAATTTATGGAATTCTCTTTCATATGCTGATAAATTTGGAGACTCTTCTTCAATAATCTTTGTTATCATTGCCATTTCTTGTTTTCCTCGAGCCCATGCCGAAGGAAGCATAAAAAAATAATTAGCAGTGTTTAGTTCAGCAGAAAATGCGTGGGTAAAGAAACCGGGGGTTGCAGCATCCATTAATCTCTTAATCTGAGCAATATCTTCTTCAGATATTATTTCCTCAATATGTTGTGGGACACTATATAGTATGTCGGGACCGATTATTGGATTAAAGTAAATAAATAAAAGCATTTTCTGGACCAAGCTATGATATTATGATAAATATTTGTTTTTTTTTCTTTAAATGTTTGTTTTCGGTTTTTTAGAAGGCAAGAATAATGTTGGTATCAATAATAAACAAATTATTATTAAGATTATAATAGATCCTTGAAAATTCCAAGTCCAAATCATATGATATACTAAAAGAATCATAGAAATGCTTGTAAATATTATATTCACTAACGTTTTTGTTAGAAAATACAGAAATTGGAGAGATGTTAATATTAGTAGGGATAAAATACTTAGGATTAGATTATTTTGCATAAAACGGGAATAATTCGAATCGACTTGAAATAAACTATTAAACTGAGAGGATATGTTAAAATCAATAAAATTTAATGTGATAGATAATCGAATCACAACAAATAATAGCAATAAAAAGGTAAATAGTGCTAAAATTTTTTGGAATATATCTATTTTTGATTTTTTCTTATATTCGTTTAGTTCCTCTTCCTCAATTTTGTTGATTAGAGTATTTAAAATCTCTTTTATATGTTCAGGGGTCTCTTTCCTTACAGATCGGACTTTATAAAAGGGATATTCTGCCTTCTTTCTTGATATAACTTCTTTTGCATCCATAGAAGTTATTGATGTAACATATTTACCTTCCCAAACATACATTATCTTTTCATCTTTATCTATCAACAGTCCCATATCTTTTTCAGTCAAATTCTCACTTTCAATCCATGCCGTATTCATAAATTTAAAGATAATCGTTACCAATCCAAACTCCTCAATTGCTTCTTTTTCAATGACAAAACCAAAACTTATTAATTATTTATACGACTGGCATTATATAATTATCTACATTAGAGGATTCGCCATGAAATTCCGATTAGTTTTTGAAACAACAACAAAAAAAGGGAAAGAAGTTCTTTTAAAATTTAAAGTACCTCCATCCAAGCACCTTGGGCTAATTAATTTTCTCAAAATTGCTATGGAAGATGGTAATGAAGTTAAATTTGCTGTTGAAAAAATATCTGAGGATAAAAAGGAATTAAGTAAAATCAAAGGAAAATTTTTACTCACAGAAGAAGAAACCGAAACTAAAGAGATAAAAAAGAAATAAATGAAGTAATGCAATAATGACTTCAAAATTTAGACTTAGACCCATATTCGCACCCATAATTAAATTTCTAGCCAGAGGATTTATTAAATTAAGAATTACTCCTAATGTTGCTACCTTGATTATGCTAATTTTCTCCATTTTAAGCTCTTTATCATTAATTTTATTTAATAATCTGCTTCTTTTCGGAGTACTTATTTTTATTACAGGAATTATGGATGGCATTGATGGCGCAATAGCGAGATTGGCAAATAAAAAATCAAAATTTGGCGCCTTTTTTGATTCTTCAATGGATAGATTATCAGAGGGAATAATTTATTTAGCCATAGTATGGAAATCTTCGGAATTATTGGGCAATTTTCCAAAGTGGAATATGTTCTTTATCTGGATTTGCTTGATATTTTCTTTATTAATCAGTTATATAAGAGCCAGAGTTGATTTAGAAATATCCAAGGGGGAAATTAAATTCGAATCAAATATTGGATTATTTGCGCGCTCTGAACGTTTATTTTATTTGGTTATATTAAGTATTCTTAGTTATTTCTTTAGAACAAGTGAAATTGCGATTTTCTCATGGGGATTTATCCTTTTTTCAATTCTAATTTTTGGAACCTTTTTGTATAGGTTTTTAAATTATCGCCAAATGTTAAAGAAAATTTAATTGGATGAATTTATGATTCGATTCGTGGGTTCATTTATTGATAAATTTTGGAGAACTTTATAAAGTTTAATTTATCCAATATTTATAGAAATGAATGAATTTGATACAAATTATTTACTTAAAATTCTACCCAAATTAATTAAAGAAAACGATACAATTAAAGGCGCAATAATTAGTATTTTATCCGGAGTCGTGGCAACAAAGGAAGATATCAAAGATATAATTCGTGAAATGGATAAACGTTTTGAATCTATGGATAAACGTTTTGAAGCCTTGCAACTTCAACTGGATAAACGTTTTGAAGCCTTGTTACTCCAAATGGATAAACGTTTTAAGGCGATGGATGAACGTTTAGATGCATTGGAATTAACGAATAAGCAATTACTTCTTTCGGTAAATAGAATCGAAACAAAAGAAGGTAAATACTTAGAAAATACTGTGCTAGAATTAATGAAAGAATCATTAAAACTTGAAAACATTCTCCCAGATAAAATACGGAGAGAAGTTTTAACTGATCCGAATGGTGAAATTTTTTACTCCGGATACACGACAAATATTGATGTTTTAGTAGAAAATGGAAATATATACTTAGTTGAAGTAAAAGTTACAGTAGGGAGTGAAAATGTAGCACATTTTCTACAAAATGTGGCATTATATGAAAAACAAAAAGGGAAGAAAATAACTAAACCGATAATAGTTACACTTAGAATAAATCGAAACACTAAAGCCTTAGCAGAAAATCTTAATATCCGCGTTATCGCTGGTAATATAGAATAGTTTTTTCCTTTTCTTTCCTATTCTTGACATTTAAAAACACGAAATAATTAATGATGGATTACTATGAGAACTTATCTTGAGATTGAGCCAGTTTTCCGAAAGAAATATATTGATTCTTTCATAAAAAAGTTTCCCGAGTTGAGCACAGAAGAATTCATCCTAACAGAAAAGATCGATGGAACTAATGTTAGACTTTGTTTTCAACTTGATGGAACTCTTTTATTGGGGTCTCGGAATCATGTTTTAGAAGCGAAAAAAGATCATTTTGGTTTAAGAGAGGTTCTCAAAGAACCAGTATATAAAGATCTGCTCCACTATTTAGAACGTAAAGTTGTTGAAAGTGGAAAAGAAATAATGTTGGTTGGTGAATTATTTGGAGAAGGAATAAACAATAGAATAATTTATGGAAAACGACAAATTCGCTTCTTTGACATATATATTGAAGACTTAATTCGACCTCAAAAAGAATTTTTTGAATTTATGAGTGAATTCCCTACATTGTGCGTTCCCATTATCGGAAAAGCTCATGGACTGGGTAATGCCCTAAAATATCCCGAAATATTTCAATCGAAAATATCAACAGGGTTAGCAGAAGGATTAGTAATTAAACCTTATTCAAAGAATTATAGACAAGGGGGCAGTATTTTCTACCTTAAGCATAAAAATCCTGACTTTGAAGAACGTCCAACGAGAAAACCTCACAAAAAAGCCCCTCCAAACCCTCTATTAAATTATATCAGCAAAAATCGGGTGCTCGATATGTTCAGTAAAATGGGCACAATTACATCCAAAGACCAAATGGGGAAATATGTGAATTTAATTCGAGATGATGCTTTATCCGATTTTAAAAAAGATAATCCCACAATTGAACTCAATAAGCAGCAAATCAAAGCAGTAAATGGAAATATATCGCGAATTTTGCTTGAGTTTATTTGATTTTTTTGAAGTCTAATTTTTAAAATGGTATTGGATCATTTGCATGCTCTGAGCGCTTATTTTATTTGGTTATATTAAGTATTCTTAGTTATTTCTTTAGAACAAGTGAAATTGCGATTTTCTCATGGGGATTTATCCTTTTTTCAATTCTTGTTTTCGGAACTTTCATCCACAGATTTTTAAAATATCGAGAGTTTCTAAAGAAACTTCAATAAGAACACATCCATGTTTACTTTTAGTTTTTGAGTTTGTATGAGTTTTCTTTTTTATTTTTCTAATTCTTCATGATCTTGTTAATCGAAATATGAAACGTTCATACCATTCCTTTAATTGACTCGCTAATTCGTGAACCTTGGAGAACAAATCAATGGGAGAATAAAAGTCATGTAAATAAGAAAACAAATGATAATATGTTCGTAATTTCATCATATTGGATTTTAATGCCATAAAAATGATTTTCCGCGCCCATTCCTTTTGCTGGCTCATACAGAACAATTCAAAAATCTTATAGCAAAAAAACACATAGACATCGAGATCCTTGGAAATCTTGTTCTCAAATTTATTCCAAATATAAAAATATGTCTTTATTTTAGTGAGGGGTTTTTTAATCGCACTTTTAAAGGTAATACTATCAGATTCGAAGTAATGTTTCAATAAAATCTTGTTCACATGCTCAAATTCATAGTATAGTGAAATTCGGATCCACATTTCATAATCTTGGGCCCCTCCAATACGTAAAACCTCGCTCTCATCGAAAAGACCTGTTTTAGAAAAGATTTCACGTTTAAATAAAGGATAAGTCCCAATAGTTCCTTTAGTTATTAAATC
>JAUWOE010000081.1 GCA_030612265.1 Promethearchaeum sp. | reverse complement strand
AGTTACATGGAATTTAAATCTGCAAGAATATTTGTAGAAACTTTACGTGGGTGCTCAAATTTTCGGAGAACAGGATTACAATTAAAAAACGCAAAACTTTGTATTGATAATTCATGTAATATATGTAGAGAAGAGAATTTTAAAACGCAAATGAATTGTCCCATTCAAATCGCACCTGGATGTGGTTTTTGTTCTACAATTAATGAATTTGGCCATCCTAAATCACGAAATATCTCCGCCCTTATTACGGAAGTAAAAAAATTAATTGAAATGGGCGTTACTAGAATCGTTTTAGGAGGTCCTGGGTTTTTTGATTTTCACAGAGAAGATTTAGTTTCAGGCGCGTTAATTAATCCCTCTTTTCCAGAACCAAATTATAGATCTTTAGAGACTTTCATCAACCAACTACTATTTATAGACAAAATAAAGAATCATGAAGTTCAACTATTCATAGAAAATGTCAAAGCATCTTTATGCACTAATCGAGCTTTAGATATAATTTCAAAAATTCCTAGATCCATTTTTTCAATAGGGTGTGAAACTGGTTCAAAAGAATTTAGTAATTTATTGGGAAGACCCGGATCCCCTGAACAAACTTATGATGCGGTATCCCGGGCAGTTGAAAGAGGAATTAGAGTTCATGTCTATTTTATTCATTCTCTACCTGGAGATACTGAAAAATATACTAAGGAAACATTAGAATTACTTAACAAATTTGCAAATATTGGAATAGATAAAATTACTATATATAAATATCAAAAATTACCAGGGGCTCCTTTTTACCAAATTCCAAGAAAATTAGTTCATTTTGATAAGAAAACAATTAAAAATTTTAACAAAATCAAACGATTTGTAATAAATTACAACCGTTCACAGAAACAGAAAATTCTTGGAAAAATTGTGAAAGTTTTTTTAGCTGAACCAAATACAATGAGTCCTACGGATGTAATAGGCTGGATTTTAGAAGGAGGGCCAAAAATTACTGTTAAAAATGCTATAAAATCATTAGGTAATTTTGAAGATGTTCAAATTTCACGAGTTATTACTGATCGATTAGTTGAAGGATTTTTGGTAGAAAAATAAAAAAGTCAATGCTAAAAAAATGCCCTTCATTAAGTTTCTAAGGAGAAAAAAATGATAGATATTAAGTTATTTCGCGAGAATCCAGATATTATACGAGAATCAGAAAGAAAAAGATTCCGTGAAACAGAAAATATAGATAAAGTAATTGAATTTGATACTAAATGGCGAAAAGCCTTACAAGATCTTCAAGATTTACGCGCACAACGTAATAAAATCTCGCGCTCATTTAAATCCGCAGCTAAGGAAGGACCGGAGAAAATCGCTAAATTAAAAGAGCAATCTTCAAAAATTAAAGAAAAAATTCAAGAAACTGGGCCTTTAATGGAAGAGTACCTTAAAAAGCGAGATTATTATCGGCATAAAGTTGGCAATATATTGATATCTGATGTACCTATAGCAGAAGATGAAGAAGGAGATAAGGTACTCCGAACTTTTGGTGATATCCCGAAATTTAAATTTAAGATTCATAATCACGTTGATTTAGTCTCAATGATTGATGGTGTTGAAATAGAAAAAGCAACAAAAATTGCAGGATCTAGATTTTATTATCTTAAAGGAGATTTAGTTCGATTGAATTTAGCACTACTTCAATATGCTTTAGATATTTTAAATGATGAAGGATTTATCCCATATTGGACACCTTATTTTATAAAACATGAAGTCATGGCGGAAGCTGCTGAATTAGCAGATTTTGAGGAGCAACTTTATAAAATTGAAGGTGAAGATCTATATTTAATCGCTACAAGCGAACAACCCCTTGCAGCTCTTCATAGAGGAGAAGTTATTGATGAAAAAACACTCCCTCGAAAATATTGTGGGATCTCATCATGTTTCCGTCGGGAAGCTGGTTCACATGGAAAAGATACTTTAGGAATATTTCGTGTTCATAGATTTGAAAAAATAGAACAGTTCATTTTTTGCAAACCTGAAGATTCTAACGATTTTCAAGAGGAACTTATCTCTAATGCTGAAAAAATATATAAAAATCTTAAAATCCCATATCGCGTTGTTTCTATTGCAAGTGGGGAATTAAATGACATGGCCGCAAAAAAGTATGATTTAGAAGCGTATTTTCCTGCAAGTAAAACATATCGAGAATTAGTATCTTGTAGTAATTGCACTGATTATCAAGCTAGGAAATTAAATATTAGAAGTGGTATTCCCGGTGATAAATCATCATTTCAGATACTTCATACCCTTAACAGCACAGCAATCGCGACTGAACGTACTATATGTTGTATTTTGGAAAATTATCAGCAAGCTGATGGAACTGTTAAAATTCCAGAAGTCTTAATTCCATATATGAACGGGAAAAAAATAATGGGACCAAATAAATCAAGTTAACATGATTGTCGCTTGACCTTCTGTGACTATTATCCCATCTTGGTTCGTTACATTGGTAGTTAAAATCAATAACTTCATTTTTCCATCTTTTTTAACCAATTTTTCTTTAACAGTTGCAGTTGCGGTTAGTGTCTCCCCAATAAACACAGGTTTTTTAAATTTAACATATTGATCTAGATATAAAGCACCGGGGCCTGGCAACTTCATACCGATTACTGCTGAAATAAGCCCTCCACTAAGCATTCCATGAGCTATCCTATTCTTAAACATAGATTTCTTTGCGTATTCTTCATTTACATGAAGTGGATTAAAATCTGTGGTTATTTCTGCAAAATTCATTACGTCTTCATTGGTGATTGTTTTAGTAACTGACTCCGAATCACCAACATTAAATTCATCAAAACTTTTTTTTTTTATTTCCATATTTTTCACTTTTCGCTTTATTTTCACATTCAGAACATGTTGGATGAGTAGATGATACATAAGTTGCTTCTCCACATAAATGACAAAACATTTCAGTATTTTCTGAAGATGAATATCTATTAGATATTGAACATTGTCCCCCACACAAGGGGCAATAAGGATTGTTATCATCTATTGAGATGGATTCTCCACAACGAATACAAAATCCTTGTTTTATCATAAGAAACAACTTCTTCATTTTAATATATAATGCGATTTATAAAAATATTCATTTTTAATGCAAATCTAATTTTCATTAGTTTTAATAATAACTCTTTTAGCGAATTTTAAATTAACATAATATGAACTACAGAAATTGCTAAATAAATTTGAAGCTAAAACTATTAATAAAAAAAAATCTTATTAAAGACATAAAAACAATATTGTTCAATCGTTTATTAGTGAAAATAAAAATCTCGGTATTCAAAGATGGTTAGAATCAATAAAACGGGAGAAGTATTTGTTAAACTTCTTTATTGGGGATGTGCTGGATCGGGTAAAACAACTGCAGTTGATACTCTTTATAGATTAACTAAGGAAGGAACTTTTGGAAAAGATGTAACTCCCACGGGTAATTTAACGAAAATTGCAATGGCAAGCGGATCCACTCTTTATTTTGATAGAGGTATTTTCCAATCAAAGAAACAAGCAAAAATCTTTTATCATGTTTATACGGTTGCAGGTCAAGCAAGGTTTTCACCACTGCGAAAAAAAATTTTCCTTGGAACAGACGGAGTGATTTTTGTTTTCGATGCTCAAAGAAGTAGGATAGAAGATAATATTAATTCTTTGAAAGAATTGAAAAATGTTGCTGCAAATAAATTAATTTCTGAGTTACCAATGCTTGTTATGGTTAATAAGCAAGATCTACCTAATCCTCTTAACAAAAGGGAAGTAGAAGATATGTTGATCCAAGAAGGAATATGGTATCCAACAAATCACAGCCTCAATGCATGGAATCCTATTGTATATGAAACCGTCGCCTTGTATTCAAATGCTCAAAACGTTTATAAAGTTTTCGCAGAGCTAGCCCGCCGTACTGCTCTTTACCAAGCGATCGGTGACGGAAAAGCTCCAGATACAACAAAACCGATAAAATTACCGCCTGATGTTCCAGATTTATAAAAAATATCGGGTATGTATATTATTTTAATTTTGAATTTCGAAAAATTATTAATTTATTATTAATTTAAGTCGCCTAGAGTCGAGATTTAAAATGGTTAAATCGGGATACAAGTATATAGCAGAAACATTTGAAAAACACGATAATTCTTTTAATTCTGAAAATTGGAAGAGAATGATCGATCTAAGACGAGGTCCCACCACCGTACGAATCGATAAGCCAACTAAGTTGCATCGAGCGCGTTCACTTGGATACAAAGCAAAACAAGGTTATAGTATTGCTATAACTAAAATTCGTAGAGGAACAATGGCTAAAATTAGGCCCAAAATGGGACGAAAAGCAGCAAACCTTGCAGTAACAAAGATAACAACAAAAAAGAATTTACGATGGATTGCTGAAGAGCGAACAGCTAAGAAATTTCCTAATTTAGAAGTTTTAAATTCCTATAAAGTCGGTTCTGATGGAAAATCTCATTATTTTGAAGTAATTTTGATTGATCCTAACCACCCTGTTATAAAAGCTGATCCAAATATCAATTGGATTTCTCGTAAAAATAATACACGGCGCGTTTTTCGTGGATTGACATCTGCAGGAAAGAAAACAAGAGGTTTAAGAACTAAAGGAAAGGGTAGCGAGAAAATCAGACCTTCACTTAGAGCAAATCGCAATTTACATTAATAAAACTTTTTTTCTAATTATTAAAGATGGAAAAATATGGAAAAGCAAATAGTAAATCCATCAACTTCATTAAAAATTAGGCAAATTGAGTTTCGTACTCATGTGCATAATACCGAATCAATGGAGAAAGTTAAAGATTCATTTTTAAATTTGATTCCCGAAGAAATTTTACAAGAAATATTCCAAGTAAATAATTGTACAGGTGTTTTTAGTCAAAAGATCTTGGATTTATTAATTGTTTTGAAGATACAAAAATCAATAAAATATGTTTTGGCAAAATTTGCAGATAATTTAAGCAAAGAGGATAAAATTCGACTTAATTCTTCATTTGAAAACCGTTTGGATGACAAATTAAAATTTTATTTCAGGTTAGATAAGCAGTTTTTAGCATTAGGGAAAGTAAAGCTTGCAAAAACTAATGACGTTATTCAGACTACAATTGCAATTCAAAATAAGGCTCATTCTCATATAACAAGCGAAAATATTAAAAAATATTTTATAGATCATAATCTTTTATAGATACGGAGACTCTCTTATGTTCATCAATAGTTGTATTCCTTGGCAAAATGAACCTTCAAAATTTCAAAAAAATATCTCATTATGTTATCAAATTGGATATCAAGCAGCAATTATTGATTTAAAATCAAAAGATGAATATCAAAATTTTATTAAATCTGATTTCTTCCCAAATAATGTCCCTAAAATTAAATTACCATTGTCAATTGAAACTATTTTGAGTTATCGAACAAAAAAATCTCCCATTTCTTTGATTCCTCGTGTAACATTAAACCCTGAAACTCCGAAATCATTAAAAAAGGAACTCTCCATTTGGAAAGAAAGAAGATGTTTAATTGCAGTAAAATCATTAAATAAAGAGATTCTTGAAATAGCTGCTAGAGATGGTAGAGTTGATATCTTATCTATACCAACATCCGATTCTCAGAAGAGTTTAACAAAAGGAATTATTTCCCTTGCTCGTCAAAATGAATGTTTTTTAGATATAAGCCTTACACCTGTTATTGAATTTGAACATTATAAAAGAACAAAGATTTTACGTGTTTTATATCGTTTACTTCTTAAAGCCAAACCCAGCGCCCACAAATATTTAATCGGATCCGGTTCCATTAATAATAATCCTTGGCTAATGCGTGGTCCAAAAGAAACAATTTCTTTTCTTTATTCAGTTTGTAATATTCCTGAATTTCAAGCAAAAAGGATTTTGACCAAAAATCCTGAAGAGATCATATTAAAATTCATAAAACGGGATCAGAAGTTGTTTATAGAATCTGGGGTAGAAATTGTTGATATTATTGAAGAAAGAGCAGAAGGAGGGCTTAAAAAATGAAATATATTAAGCAAAGATATATTCTATTCGAAATTTTAACACCAGAAAAGAAAAATTTTGATAAAGAATTAATTATAAAAGCGATTGGGAAAAAAATGATAAAATTCTTTGGAGAATATATTACATTTAAAGTTGGGCTTTGGATGATACGGTGGGATCCTTCTAATCAAATTGGAATTATCCGTGTGGACAATATATCAAAATACCATTTAATTACAGCTATGATGTTAATAAAAGAATTAAATTCAACTCCTGTAATTTTCCATACTAGAATTACAAGCGGAACTATCAAAAAAACTTTGAAAATTTGGCGACAAACTTTTTCAACCCTTCCTCCTAAAAGAGAAATTTCTGAGTTGAACAAACGCAAAAACAAATAAATGCTAATTTTATAATATATTATCGTGAAAAAATATCCAGAGAATCTAGAGATTCCTCTAATTACAATTGGATATCTAAAATCCTATGAAAATTTTAAAAAATTATTAATTTCTTCGGAATTAAGAGATCCTTATGACAAATTACTCAATATACTATTGGTATATTCAATAAGCTCTGAATTGACTCGGATTACTTGCTATCCTGTAAAATCACAAGAAATTTGGAAATTGAAAATAATTTACAACACCGGTTCAAAGGATGCATTAAAAACAACAACAAAATATCTATTAGATTATAAATTAATCCATACAACGGGTATTAGTGAGAAAAAAGGGAAATTTTCTGTAGAATATTATCTTTTACCCCATGAAGATTGGAAAGATGGGATAAATTTAACAGATAATATTGCAGAGAATTACGATGTGTTGCATTGTGGAATTGAATCAATTCATAAATTCGATTGATTCATTAATTCTTTTCAGTTCATGAATTATAAAAAAAACAAATTTAGAAAATTTTTTACTGAATGATAATTTTATAATTTTGAATAAAGCTCAATAAAATGAATCTTTTTATGACATTAAAAAACTCAGCAAACATCAATCCGCATCTATCAAATGAGGAAATTGAAGAATTAAATAGTTATAAATATCTTTTAGGTGATTTTGGGATCCAAATTGCCTCAGCTATTTATAAAGGTGCGCAAAATGACGATGCAATTATGATGCTTTCAGGAGTTCCAATGGCTTGTGTAACTGGGCGTTTACCTGTTTTAATAAATCTTAAATTAGTTGAAATAACAGATTCAAAGTATATGATTACTCAAAAAGGGCGCAATTTTCTTAAATGCGTAAATGAATGTTTTTAATTTTTCAAGGCTATGATGATCCCAATTGACAATTTGAGCGATAGCAATGAAATAGTCGCCCCACGCTGAGCCGAGATCAATTAATTTCCCTGTATTTTACTTTAAGTCGATCAATTAGATTAAAAACGCGATGTTCTAAGTTTTCTATTCTTTCTCGCAACTGAAACATATAGAGTATGTTTTGTTTTTCTGTAGTACTACCATAGATGTTTAAATCAAGAATAAGTAGTACAAATGCATTTAGGGATAATATTCCTTTTTTATGAATAAGTGCTTGCTTCTGTGTGTTAGAAATCCACACTGTTTTCTCGATTTTTTTATGAATTTTTGGATATTTTGAATGTTTTTGATATGGAACTATTGCTATTGATTCTTTTTCTGGAATTTTTATAAGACTTTTTCGCACCCAAAGACTAAAATTAAAGAAAAAATCAGAAATTGGATTAAATTCTTCCAAATATTCAGTCCACTCTTGAAATTTATTTTCTGGAATATAGATCTTAAGACGGACTTGATTTTTTCGTTGATAAGATGCCATCTAAGATTTAAAGTTTATATTAAATAAAAAAAGATCCTTTTTTTACCCTAAATTAGGGGACATTTTTAAATTTAATTTAAATTAGAAATTAAATTAAGAGACGATTATGAATGAAGATACTTATAAAAAAGCAAGTGAACATTCCGAAATGTCGTTAGGAACAACAAGTGAAGGAGCTACCCGTGAGGATGAAATTAGAGTTGCAATTGCAGGTTTAGGGAATTGTGCAGCTGCTTTAGTTATGGGGATGGAATATTATAAGGATATTGAAGGTGATGATGCTTTTATCAAGGGGCTTATGAATCCTTCAATAGGCGGTTATACTTATAAGAATATCAAGATCGTGGCAGCATTCGATATAAACGAGTTAAAAATTGGAAAAGATATCAGTGATGCGATTTATGAAGAACCTAATGTTTGTCAACCTATTGTTCCTAAAGAAAATATGCCTAAACTTGGTGTGAAAGTTCATGCAGGACCAATTCTTGATGGTTGCGCGCCTCATATGTTTAAGAGTTTTCACTGCTATAATCCTGAAAAAACAAAAGTATGTGACGTCGCTCAAATTTTACGAGATTCCAAAGCTGAAATTCTCTGTAATTTTCTTCCGGTAGGTTCTTACACTGCTTCACGCTTTTATGCTCAAGTAGCAATTGATGCTGGATGTGGTTTTATTAATAATATACCTGAATTTATTGTTAGTGAACATGTTGATGGAGATAAGGATTGGGTTTCTGAATTTGAAAAAGTGGGTTTACCTTGTGCAGGAGATGATATTAAGAGCCAAGTGGGAGCTACTATTTCACATAGAGTATTAGCTAAATTATTTTTAGATAGGGGGGTCATCATTAATGATACCTACCAGCTCAATATTGGAGGAAATACAGATTTTGAAAACATGAAAATGGAAAACCGCTTAACAACAAAGCGAAAATCTAAAACTTCAGCAGTTACAAGTGTTTTACCTTATGATATTGAATGTCGTATTGGTCCTTCTGATTATGTTCCATTTTTACAAGATAAAAAGATATGTTATATACGAATAAATGGCGTCACCTTTGGAGGTCTACCCTTAATTGCTGATCTTAAATTAAGAGTTGAAGATTCCCCTAATAGTGCAGGAGTTGTCTGTGATATAATTCGTGTTATGAAATTGGCTCTTAATCGAAAAATTAGTGGTCGATTGGAATCTATTAGTTCGTTTAGCTTTAAACATCCACATATCCAACCCTCTTCAGATGTCTTGGCGAAGCAATGGGTTAAAGAGTTCATTGAAGGGAAACGGGAACGATAATCAGAAATTTATTTTTTACTTTTATCTTTTTTATCTTCAGTATCTTTAATAAGAGTTTTAAATCTCTCTGAGATTAGCGTTCTATTTTCATCAACATCACTCTCAATATCAATTTCATTCTCGATTTTTGAGATAATATTATAATTTGATTTTTCTATCAAATCATCTTGTTTTACGACTAATGGCTTATGAGAATATTGTCTGGCAATATATCCTTTCATGTCTCGTGGTAATAATCTTTTTAGATATTCCGGAAAACTAGCAGTTAAAACTACATCTGTTTTTAATAGATAAAGATATTCTCCTGAATATGAAAATTCTTGGATAATACTTTTACTAACTAGTAAATCTAAGCTTTTAAGTAATGATTTTAATGATGAATCTGATACCATTGATAGAATTTTTTCTTTTGGAAGTGGACCTTCACGTAATTGTGAGATTACGTTATATATTTTCGGGTCTGCAAATAATTCAAAAAGTGATAGCGAATCTATAGGTGTTGGAGTATAAGTTTCAAAGAAATCTCGAACTTCGTTTAAATAAATTGCAGTTAAATCTGCTAAATCTGGAGAATCCTCTTCTAAATCAATAATACAATCTGGAGGAACTCGCATTATATTTACATCTCTTACCAGAAGAACGTATGTATCTTGACCGATTGTATTTATGAAAATAAATTTCTGTTCTTCTAATTCTTTTAACATATCATTCAAATTATATTTAGGAAATATGGTTATGAACCATTTGCTTAGTTTCTCTAAATCCATTGGTTCTTTTGATAATTTCTTAATTACTTTGAAAATTTGAGGATGACTCATAATAACTGCCCACTTCTCTTCTTCAGTTTTCTCTCTTAGAACTTCAACAGCAACCCAATATAATTCTTTTAACCAAAATATAATATTTTTACTAAATTCCTTTAAATCTTGACGATCTTCAAATGAAACTTGAGAATCATCTGTATTATAAAAGGCTTTATATATCTCCTTTTTATCTTTTAATCGATTTGCAAATGATTCAGCCCAAGATTGTATTGGTTTTTCAACTCCAACTTGTGGAGTAAAGTCTAAAATTAAGCTAATCATCAACAATTCTTTATTACCTCTTGCCCATTCACTTGGAATTTCAAAATAGTAATTCATTGATGTTAAAATCCCAAATTTATGCATGAAGAATCCTTCTTCATAAGCTTGATCCATAATATCCGCTAAATGTCCTTTTTCTTCCTCATTTAATGCCTCTTCTGGGTAAGAATACCACACTATTGGACCAATTTTCCTATGAAAATAAGATATCGCAACCGCCATTTGCATTTTTTTAGACCCTCGAAAAACAGTTTAAAATTTTTTTAAAAGATTAATTATTTAAATCTGTTTTAAAATTGTTTTTCAAAAAATAAAAAATTATATATTATTTTTTGTAAATAAATCTTATAACATTTAAATTATAAATTTGTAGAATTTGAATTGAAAAATCTTAGGGTGCTAATAAAATGCCAATAAAATGGATCGGTTTTGATCTTGATGATACTCTCTTTAACGGTACTCTTTTAGTAGAAAAAGCTCGCCAAGCTTCAATTCGTATGATGATAGAATATGGCTTGCCTATTTCTGAAGAGTATGCAATTCAATTATTAAATGAGATTGTTATTGAATTTGGATCAAATAATGAATATCATTTAGATAACCTGATTTTAAGGTTAAAGAATGATTCAAATTATAGAATTGGACCAGAACATAATGTAAATAAATATGTTGCAGCGGGAGTTATGGGTTATCATCGAGAAAAAGTAAAGCATTTTAAGCCTTTCAAAGATGTAATTAAAACGCTTGAAAAATTGAAATCCCTCAATATTAAAACTGCAATAATTACAGATGGGTCTCCTAAAAAACAATATGAGAAGATTTTAAGGTTAAAAATTGAGAATTTGGTTGATGATATTATCATTTCTGATGAAGTGGCTGTTAGAAAGCCTAATCCAGAATTATTTACATATTTCTTGCAAAGGTATGATTGTAAACCTAGTGAAGTAATATATGTTGGAGATCGATTAGATAAAGATATTGAACCTGCAAATAAAACTGGGATAATAACTGTTTTAATTCATAGAGGTACAAAATACGACCCTAAAAAATCAAAGATGCGAACAAATATTAAACCAAAATATCATATTAACAGTCTTTATGAACTATTCACAATTATTAAATCAGAAAATTCTTAATATTAAAAAATTAAAAAAATAGGTAATCAAGGTAAAAATAATGGGTAAATCAAAAAATCAAAAAATAAAAGGGAATAAAAGTTCAAAATCAGGGGGATCACCATTAAAAGGAGGAAAACTCAAAGCTAGTCATATATTGGTTAAAAAATTGAGTTTAGCTCAACAGATTTGCGATGATTTAACTGCGGGAATAAGTTTTCAGGAATTAGCTAAAAAATATTCTGAATGTTCAAGTAAGAATAAAGGAGGAAATTTGGGTGAATTTGGGAAAGAAAAGATGATCCCTGTTTTCTGGAATGCGTGTGTTAGATTAAAAGTTGGACAGATTTCTGAACCAGTGAAAAGCTCAGAAGGTTATCATATCATAAAAAGAACCAAGTGATTTTTTCTCGGAAAATAAATGGAAATTTTATTATTTTGATATATGCAATCGAAGAGAAAAATAATTTTTGCTGGATTGGACAACAGCGGAAAAACCTCAATCATCCTTTCATTACAGAAAAATTTTTCATATTTTAATACTAAACCGACATTGGGATTATCCCGTTCAGTATATTCTACTCTGGATTGTTTGGGATTTGAAATAGTACTTTGGGATTTAGGTGCTCAAAGAAAATTTAGAAAAAATTATTTTAAAAACAGATATCAAGTTTTTACAAGTACATCTTCTGTTTTCTATGTTATTGATATTCAAGATTCTAAAAGATATGATGAATCTATCGAATATTTCTCCAAAATAGTTGAAACATATAAAGAACTTGGTGAAAAAACGGATTTTTTCATTTGTTTTCATAAAGTTGACCCTGAAATTTCTAATAGGAACGAAATTCAAGAAAAAATTGATTTTTTAATGAATATTTTGCTTTCCATAGTATCTGAATCAAATATTTCCTTTTTTAAAACAACAATTTATGATTTAAGTTCGCTTTTTTTGGCTTTTTCAAAAGGAATCATGCATTTTTCTCCTATTTCATTATTAATTAATGAACAACTTGAAGAATTTGCAAAATTATCAAATAGCTCTGCAGTTCTTTTACTGAGTGAAGATCTTCTTGTTATTGGAAACTATTCAATGAGTGTTTATTATATCGAATTATGTGAATTAGTTGGTTTGCGATTTCTAAATGTTATGGACACATCTAAATCTAACCCTGTGCGACTTGATAAAATTACAGTAGATATTGATTATGATACAGAATTAAGTGGTTTAATAACAATAAATAAGCCTGAAAAACAAGATCGAAAAGCAAAAATAGTTATGACATCATTTAAAACATCTAATAATTTTCATTTCTATATCATTACTTTTATTAAAAACATACTTACCTCAAAATCTCATGAAAAATTATTACCAATTTTAAAAAATCATCTTCAAGATATGATGTATCTTGTTACTAAAGAAATATCGTAAAATATATAAAAAAAAATTAATTTTTTATTGATGAATATTGTGGGAGTTTTATTATTTTACTAATTTCCTTAAATCTACTTCTTAAGGTTACTTCCGTAACTTGTATAGTCTTTGCAATTCGGCTTTGAGATCTACTAATTCCATGGTAAAGACAAGCAACATAAATTGCGCCTGCTAATAATCCTTTGGGATCTTTCCCCCCGACTTGATATTTCTTAGAATAAAATTTAATGATTTTAGTGGTTGTTTTTTCAACCTCATTACTCAATTGAAGAGCTGCTATATATTTTGGGACTAAAAGAAATGGATCCAATGCAGGGACTGTTAATTTTAGTTCTCTTACCAGTGTACGATAACAACGTCGTACATCCCGTGGTTGACTATCAGTAAATATCAAAATTTCTTGAAGTGTTCTTGGAATTCGTTCAGCCCTGCAAGAATAATACAAACTTGCAACAACCATAGCTTTAATACTTCTTCCCCTCAATAATTTCAATTTAAATGCTCTTCTATATATTTTAGCGGCATATTCTTTAACCCTTTGGGGAAGGTTTAATAACCCACCAATTCGTTTTATTTCAGTTGCAGCAATTAACATATTTCTATTTGACCAAGTCATTCTTGAGTTCCATTTAATTACCCTTTTCATTCTCTGTGATAACTGATGATTTTTATCAATCACAGTACTAAGGCCTAAATCAGGTAATAATGGTGAGACTGGGCTTCCAGTTTGATCACGTTTAGATTTTTCATCCATAGAAAATGCCCTTCTTCCTTCTCTGCTTATATCTATAATATGATGAGAAAGAACTAATCCGCATCTAGCACAAATATTTTCACCTCGTGCATGATCGAGAATTATATCTGTTGATTGGCATTCAGGACAATTCTTAAATTCACTATCAGTTAGTGAGTCAAATATATTTTTCTTTAATTTTACCGCGTCATTCATTTTATTTTCCTTATGGGTTTTTTGTCGGTGAATTACAAAATGGTTCAACACCATTTTTGTAATAATAATAAAATTTTCTCAAAAAATTATTAACTAAATTAGTAAACTATAACTATATTAATAAAGGATGTGGAAAATTTCTCCGCATTTGATTAATTATATTTCTTAATTTGCGTTAAAAAAATCCGGTGATATTTATACCATATGTTCATATTATGCTGACTTTTTTAACCTCAAAAACCAATGCTATAATATATAAATTTAAAAATAAAAAGATGTTGAAAAATGCCTCTATTGAAAATTCACGATAAGGAGCCCAAAATTGACCATGCTGCATGGGTATCCCCTAATGCCACACTTATAGGAGACGTTGTCATCGGCGCGAACTCTGTGATATGGCCTGGAACTTTCCTCCGTGCAGAATATGCCCCAATCACCATTGGGCAATATACAACTATATTTGACGGAGTCATGATGTTTACACGTTCAGATAAAAGTCCCATTCAAATTGGGAATTACAACATAATTGAAACCGGTACCAGCATTTTTGGAACTTTCACAGAAGATTATGTAATAATCGGTGAAAAATCAATTATTTATGAAAAATCTTCAATTGGTGAAGGTGCAGTAATAATCGCAGATAGCATTATATCAGCGGGAGTAATTGTTGCAGAACGTTCAATAATGAAAGGAGATCCTGCTTCCAAAGTTAGAGAACAGACTCGTAATGATGTATTAAAACAAAAAGAGCGCGCAGAACACTTTACAGAGCTTTTTGTAAGGATAAGGAACCAATTACCAAATTTACAACCTTATGCGTTATCAGAAACAGCTATTATGAAGTTGTTCATTGATAAATTTAAAAATTAAGAATAAAACTGAAAACGAAACGAACTGATATTACCAAGGATCCCAATCAGATACCTTAAGTTCGCCTTTTTTGAATTTTTTTTCTCCTTCTTCAGCAGATAAATCACCAGCAACCTTAGATAGATCTGATCTCTTATTTTCAGTATTATCAAGATCAGCTACAATTTTTTCAAAATTAAAAGGTTCTGTTGAAAGTTTAAGGTTAGGTGGTTGGGTTTCTGAAATTTCTTCATCTTTTAAATATGAAATTTCGGTTATTTGAGGTTTGATTAAATCTTTAAAGCTAGATATTATGCCATAAAAATTTTCAAACTCGTTTAAATTCATCTCAAATTTAGTCTCGTGAATTGTATCGTTAAGAGTAATGGATACTTTAATAATTGCTCCTCCAGATTCTGTAAAGCGAAGAGAAAATGTCCCGGGATTATTTTTACGCTTAATGCTCCAACAAGTTTCATTACTTTTTTCGAGCTTCATAATGTGAATTTGGTATTAAATACTTTAATTTTTTTGCAAGAAAAAAGGCAATGAATATTTTTATATAGATCTTTGATTTCTTTGTCAATAGGATTTTTAAAATAATAACAAGGCAGTCAGTAACTCCTTCAAATCTAATGCGAACACTAAAAATTGAACTATCTGCATTCGAAATCTATTTGATTCCTGCTCATATATCCGATTTTTGCACTTTTTCCATAGAAATTTTTAAAAAAATCATAGATTTAAGTTTATTAAAAAATCAAGTATCTTC
>JAUWOE010000169.1 GCA_030612265.1 Promethearchaeum sp. | reverse complement strand
GACTAAAATTGCTATAATCTTCCTTTTCCATATATCTTTGCTTGTTTCTTCATCTTTCGAGTGTGGAATACAAAGAATAACTCCAACAAAAATCGCAATTGCATGAATTCCCGTACATAATGTTTCAAAATGAATATCACCAGGAGTTCCGGGTAATTCGATTGCCCATGGTTGATAATCTGGATATCCCGCATAATAAACACGATTTTCTGCACCACTCAAGAGATTTAAAGTCCAAATGGTTATTCTAGAAGAGATTTCATGCAACCAAATCCAATCATGTGAGATCCAAATTCCATATGCTATTAATGGCCCACCAATAAATAAAAATGCTATAGACCACCAAAAAAAATCATATTTTTTTCCTTCGAATTCTATATTTCCCACAAGACAAGAAAAATGCGCCCAATATTTTAATCTTGTTATTTTATACTATAATTCCGTGACTAAATCGGGCAGATTTTTAACTTTGAACTTTTCAACTAACATTCAATCTTCATTTGAATAGCTTTATGCCATTTTTAAGATGGAATCTCAATCGCTTGTTAATTTCTGACAAAATCGTGCTATCGTTTGGAAGATGAAGTTCGAGAATGTTCCTTTCGATTCCGCTGCTTTCCCATATAAGACGCTCGATTTCATGCTCAGAAAGCGAATCAGGGGCAGAGGAGTCGGATATGCATTTTTCAATAATTTCCACGAGGGGTATCTCGTAATATTTGAATAAACCTTCTTGGTTGTTATCTTTGATTAGTTGTTTTACGGATTCGGGGATAATTTTATCAGATAGTAATGCAGGGAACAAGTCAAGGGTAGAGGCAAAGCCTGAACGAAGAAAGAAATACTTGAGGGTTTCAAGCGATTTGAATGGGTTGGGTGTTAATGAAATTATTTCTATTTGGTTGAATTTATTTAAAACACTGGGCAATTTGGTAAATTTATTATTTGAAATAGTCAAATTAGATAAATTTGTTAGTTTTTCAAAGGAATCTGGTAAAGTAGAAAGTTGATTCCACCCTAAATTGAGAAGGGAAAGGTTATTCAAATCCCCGATCCATTCTGGAAGAGAAGTTATGCTATTTCCTGATAAGTCTAATAATCTAAGATTTTTCATTTCTCCTATCCATTCTGGTATAGATGATAATTTATTACTTCCAATGTAAAAACTAGTAAGATTTTTCAACTTTCCGATTGATTCTGGAAGTGGATGTAATTGGTTACCTCCGATAGATAAATATGTAAGATTGTTCAAATTTCCAAATGATTCGGGAAGAATTCTTAATTGGTTAGTCCTGAGGGATAAATTAGTGAGATTTTCCAATTTTCCAAATGATTCTGGAAGAGTCGTTAATTGATTCATTCTAAGGTAAAGGTGGGTAAGATTCTTCAAATTTCCAAATAATTCTGGAAGAAATTTTAGTGCATTAGATCCCACATTAAATTCGGTGAGATTTTTTAAATTTCCAATTGATTCGGGCAGTTTAGTGAGATTACAACGGCTAAGATTAAGAGATTTTAGGTTTTCCAATTTTCCGAGTGATTCAGGTAATGCATCGAAGATGTCAAATTCAAATTTTATATGCTCGAGATGCTCGAGATCACCGATATTCTCAGGAATTCCTTTAAATTCCTTCGGATGATCATGTTTCACCCAGTAATATACCCGATCTCCTATTTTTTTATTCGGAGTAGGGGACTGAAAGGTAGGTTGAAATTTTTCTTGAGCGGGTAAATAAAGCGATATTTTTCTCACATGTCCATTTTCTATATTGATACCATTCCATAGGGGAGTATTTGTCATTCTCCGAAATAAAATTCCAAATGATTCTAATACATTCCTTTCTTTTTCCGGAATCTCGGTGAGTTGTTGGAGGGGAATCGGCGGACCAAATCGGCTTGACATTTTGAATCATTCTTCTTTACTTGGAATAAAGATTATAATTTTTTTAATTTTCGTGTTTTTTAATATAATCCTTTTTTTTAAAAGCAAGTAGCGAAAAACGTAAAATTTATCATATTATTAAGTAAACTAAATAATTATTGAAATTTTTGTAATCTTATATTGTGATCATTCATGGCAAAACCAAATGTATTCATCCGAGGGATTTACAGCACAGCACTTACGAAAATGTTTATTGATGCAGAATATCCAATAATTTTCCCATCAAAAGAAATTCAAACTCGATTTATAATCCCTTTCCGCCCAAAAGATAGCTATTCAAAGGACATTAGCATCCGGGACCGAAAAGATCTTCAAGGAGTAAGTATCATGTTTAAAAAAGCGGTATGGGATAAGTTAAAAGAAGATAATTTTGAAGATTTCCCATTATGGCAGACTCATAACCCAAATTTAATCACATATAATGCTCGATTTCAAAAAAATTCAATTTATAGAGGTTTAATAATTAAATCTAATCGCCATAATAACTATTCTTATATTAGATTAGCTCCAGAAGATATTGATAAAGACGGTCTTGAAGAAGAAAGTGGGTTTAGCACTACTATTGGTCGATATGGACATTTTATTCCTGATGCAAAAGAAGGTATATTTCAAGTCACACATGAAGATTCGGGGGTAATTCGGCCTTCATTAGGCTCTTTTTTTACAATTCCAGGAGATTTAATTGTTATTGTTCCATATAATGATAGAGTTATTATTAGCAGTGAAATTATTGCAGGTCGAATAAAGAAATGGCTTTTTGATCTCGGAAAAGATATTCAGAGAACAAAGAAATATGGCTTCATTTTTAGAACCGCTGCCGCTCTTGCTAGTGAAGAAGAAATTTTAGAAGAAGTAGATAGATTAGAAGAAGATTTAATTCATACACAAAATGTCATTGAAAAATATCCTGATAAGATTGGGGAAATTTTTTCAAATTATCATTCTATAAATGTCATTTTTCCTAGTCAAGTGAAGAATAATTTCGATGATTTAAGACGTCAAATACTCCCTACTATGGAATGCCACCATATTATCAAAGCTAATCCAATAATCAAACAATATCGAAGATTTGAGAAATTTAAAGATAAAGATGAGAAATATAAAGATAAAGATGAGAAATATTCCGATGCTAAAAAACGCTCAGAAAACGAAAATAAATTTACACTAAGTGATTTAATTTCATTTACAGAAAATTTAATGCATGGTTTAGATAAAAAAGCGAATGAAAAAATATGTAAGAATTATTTAAAACAATATTATTGTGATTTTCTAAAACCCCGAAAAATCCTTAATATATTACATCAAAAATTGAACGGAAAAACAATTAAATTAACTCCCGGTATCATCAATTCCATAGATTATGAATCTGAAAGGCCTTACAATATTATTTTGAAGCGAAAATTAAGGGAAGGCGGTCTTTATGATGGTTTAAATACTCCGATTGAAAAAGGAGATTACGCAATTGGGAAATATGCTATAGGAAGTTGGTATTATATGTCAACTTATTATTCTGTAAAAAATGAATTAAAGGGGCGATATTTTAATATAAACACACCGATAGAAATATCTCATCAAGGGATTCGATATATAGATTTGGAGATTGATGTAGTAGAGAATATGATAGGAGAAAGGAAATTAATTGACCAAGAATATCTTGAAAAAGTACTAGAATTAAATATAATTTCACAAGAATTATATGATAAAGCGTTCGGTGTAGCTTCTAATATATTAGAAGGTCGAATTTAGAGATAATAAAGGAACAACTAGTTAGAGCTACAATTATCTTTGCTGAAAACATTAAAAAATAATGCTTTACTCAATATTTGTAAAAACAGATAATTATGCTGAAGGGAAAAATTGGATGGATTCGCGTGAGATACAAAAAATCGTAATAGGCATCGATTTGGGAAGTATAACAGCAAAAATCATATTCTTGGATCAAAATGAACAAATATTAGAGCATCATTATCTCCGCCACAAAGGGCATCCAGTTGAAATAGTATTAAATTGGTTAGAAGACATGTTTACTCGTTATCCTCGAGAAAAAGTGTTCTCGGTGGGGATTACAGGTTCAGGAGGTAAACGTGTTGCATCCTTTATGAATGCCATATTTATCAATGAGGTTATTGCGGAAACTTTGGCAATCAGCCGATTGTATAAAGGCGTACATTCCATTATCAATATTGGAGGGCAAGATTCAAAACTCATACATCTGCATAACAATGAAAAAAATGGTAATTTCGTTATTGAAAATTTTTCAATGAATACACTGTGCGCCGCAGGTACCGGGGCATTTCTAGATCAGCAAGCAGCACGCTTAGGAATCAATATTGAAGGCGAATTTGGAGAACTTGCTCTAAAATCCAACAACCCTCCACGTATCGCTGGCCGATGTTCGGTTTTCGCAAAAAGTGATATGATTCATTTGCAACAAAAAGGTACACCTATTCAAGATATAGTTGCTGGTCTGTGTTATGCAATGGCGCGCAATTTTAAGGCAACTATCGGGAAAAACTCGCCTATTAAAAAGAATGTAGCTTTTATTGGGGGTGTTGCTAATAATCAAGGTTTGGTGAAAGCGTTCCAAGATGTCTTGGAATTAAAGGAAGGAGAACTCATTATTCCTAAGAATAATTCACTTATTGGGGCTATTGGAGCAGCATTTAATGTTTTTGATACTCCTACTAATTTTCCAGGGATTCAAAGTATTAAAAATTTTCTTTCTATTATTAGTGAAAAAGAAAAGGGTTTTTCTCCCCTTCATATTTCCGAAGCGCATAAAAATCATATGGAACAGATCATTAGATTTACTCGCCAAAATCAAATGATTGATGCGTATCTTGGTATTGATGTGGGGTCTATTAGTACAAAACTCCTCTTGATGGATAAAAATCATCAAATCTTAGTGAAAAAATACTTGTGGACTGGGAGTCAACCCATTGAAGCCGTCAAGCGCGGATTGAAAGAAATCGGGGATGAGGTCGGCAACTCCATTAATGTGATTGGAGCATGTACCACAGGGTCTGCTCGGTATTTAATTGGTGATTTTATTGGTGCGGATATTGTTAAAGATGAGATAACATCCCATGCTCGGGGTGCGTTAGAAATTAATCCTCAAGTGGGCACTATTTTTGAAATTGGAGGGCAAGACTCTAAGTATATCAGTATTGAAAATGGAGCAATTATTGACTTTGAAATGAATAAAGTCTGCGCAGCAGGCACTGGATCTTTTCTCGAAGAGCAAGCCAATCGGTTAGGGATTAATATTGAAGAAGAATTCACAGAATATGCTCTCAATTCCCAAGAACCCAGTCGTTACGGAGAACGATGTACAGTATTTATGGAATCAGATTTAATTCACCATCAGCAGAAAGGGGTACCCAAAGAAGATTTAATTGCAGGGCTGGCTTATTCGATTGTTTACAATTATATTAATAAAGTAGTGGAAGGACGACGAATTGGGGAGACTATTTTTCTGCAAGGTGGTGTTGCATATAATAAAGCGGTGGCTACAGCCTTTGAAATGGTGTTAGGGACACCTGTAATAATACCTCCACATCATGAGAATATAGGCGCTTATGGTGCAGCTCTTATGGTTGCAGATGCACAACTCACATCTCATTCGCTCTTTAAAGGGTGGCATGCAGCCGAACAAGAATACCAGATTAAAACTTTTGATTGTACGGGTTGTGCCAATAATTGTACGATAAACCGAGTATCTATTGGTGAATCCACCTTTTATTATGGAAGTAGGTGCGATAGATATGACAAGAAAACGGATGATACAAACCAAGCGGATATTCCCGATTATTTTCAAATTCGCGATGAACTTCTCCGCAATTCTTATCCTCATGCTATTTCTCCCAATCAAGGACTCGCGAAAATTGGAATTCCACTGTCTATGATTATTTATGAAGATTTTCCTTTATGGAAAGCCATCTTTACGGAATTAGGATATGAAATTATTCTTTCAGATCCAACCAATAAAAAACATATTAAATTAGGCTTAGAAACTGTGGTGGAAGAAACTTGTTTTCCTATTAAAGTTCTGCATGGTCACGTGCTTGAATTGGTTGAAAAAGGAGTAGATTTCATCTTTCTTCCCTATATGATGGATATGTGGAATGACAATTCGAATATAAATGAAACTTTACTTTGTACATATGTACAATCCTCGCCAGATTTACTACGAACTGCCTTCAATTTAGAAGAGAAAGGCGTCCAAGTTTTATCACCGATTGTAAAACCCTCTGTGGGTGATAAATTTGTTTTGGATGAGCTGATGAAAGTTTTTGGTCCAAAATTAGGCATTAAGCGAAAAAATCTATCTGCAGCACTACAAAAAGGCAAATTTGCTTTGAAACACTTCCGTGAACAAATGGTTAAAGAAGGAGAAAAAGCGCTTGCAGATCTGGCTGAAGATGAATTTGCCATTATTATTATAAGTCGTTCCTATAATGGAGCAGATCGTGGAATTAATCTCGATATACCTCGCAAATTTAATAAATTGGGTGTAAAGACCATTCCAATAGATTTTTTACCGCTTTCGACTTCAGATGTGCAATTTGAACTACCTAGTATGTACTGGTGGTTTGGGCATCGCTTATTAGGGGCGACAAAAATTATCCGCGATCACCCAAATCTTTATCCCGTTTATATAAATAATTTTGCGTGTGGCCCTGATTCTTTTATTTTACAATATTTCCTCTTCATGATGGGCAATAAACCCAATCTTGTCCTAGAGATTGACGAACATAGTGCTGATGCAGGATTTAAGACTCGTATTGAGGCTTTTCTAGATAGTATTCGATTTCTGCGGAAACGTGAAACCGAGTATAAAACTAAAGATCTGATTCTGGGGAGATCACCAAGGGAAGTAGGTAAAAATATTCTCGAATCAGGAAAAACACTCTATCTACCTCCCGTGAATAACGATCATGTTTTTGCTCTGGAAGCTGCATTCCGCGCTAATGGCTTAAATGCGAAAGTTCTTCCCGAAACCGATGCAGAAAGTCTACTGTGGGCTCGAAAATATACGAATAATAAGGAATGCTATCCCTATATTATCATGACTGGGGATATCGTGAAGATGACTCGCCAACCTGAGTTTGATCCTGATAATTCTGCGTTTTTTATGCCTACTGGAAATGGTGTCTGTCGTCTAAATCATTATGAATCGATGCAACGATTGGTTCTTCATGAACTTGGGTTATCACAAGTTGAATTATATGCACCAACGGCAGAAAAAGCCCTAATAGATATGGGTCGTGTGAATTTACGGCTCCCAATCGATAGCTGGACTGCCATTGCTGCTTCTGATTGTTTATTTTCTGCCCATCGTCAGACGAAACCCTATGAAGTGATCAAGGGGGAAACTGACAGAATATATCTACATGCCAAAGAAATGTTAAATACTACACTCTTGAATCATGGTAATATCCATAATACCATGAAACTTGCTCGCCGGGAGTTTGATACAATTAAAGTGGATAAATCGATTCAAAAACCCCGGATTGGGATTATCGGAGAATTTTATTTACGCTGGCATCCTTACAGTAATAATAATTTTTTTGAAATGATTGAAAATCTCGGTGGGGAAGTGGTGGCGCCTTCGGTCGCGGAAAATATGTATCATTTTAACCACACCATGATGGATGACACTAAACGGAAAAAAAAACGACGTTATTGGATGGAACTCTTTCTTTCGGGGAAATGGCAGAAATTTCATGAACATAACATTTACAAACCATTTGCTGATTTTCTAGAAATCTACCCAGAACCTTCAGTGCAAGAATTAGAAAACTTAGCTGCCCCATATGTAAATGAAATCATCGAAAATGAAATTGTCATTTCCATTGGCAAGGCGCGCTGGCTGTTAGAAACAAGGAAAGTGAGTGGGATTATTAATTTAATTCCCTTTACGTGCCTATTAGGAACACCGATTGCTGCCATGTTGAAACGATTAAAAGAAGATTATCCGAATGCAGCCATTACGACATTTAAATTTGATGGAGGAGCGGAATTAAATATTCTCACTCGGTTAGAAGCTTTTATGCATCAAGCCCATCAATATTTAGGCCAACAAATCTCTTTTTGATACATAAAATGTCGTCATTGTATTAAAAAGTCTAATTTTATAATTCCTTTTTTTTTCATAATTCATCAAAATAATCTATGGTAGTCACTCCATCATTTCTGTCACCCGCAAACCATAGATTCTTTGCAGAAGTTGGATATAACACATTGTACTTCCCTCGGAAAATGTCCAGCGTTTAGAACTCGCCGTAACCAGT
>JAUWOE010000076.1 GCA_030612265.1 Promethearchaeum sp. | reverse complement strand
TTTGGCAATCTTGTAAACCTTCAAGAACTTTATTTATATGAAAATCAATTAACTTCTTTACCTGATAGTTTCGGAAATCTTGTAAATCTTAAAAAACTCCTTTTAAATCATAATGAATTAACTTCTTTACCTGATAGTTTTGCGAATCTTGTATATCTAAAAGAACTCCATTTACATAATAATAAATTAATATCTTTACCAGAAACGGTAAAAAAATTACCTTATGCTAATAAAATCGTAGTACGAAAAGAATATGAAGTTCTAATAGCCTTGAATTTCCCTAATTCTGGTAACTTTAATGTAAATAATGATTGTAAAATAATTCAACTCGCTTTACAAAAAAAAGAATTAACTTCTTTACCTGATAATTTCGGAGATCTAGTAAATCTTCAATATCTTAATCTGGGGGGGAATAAATTAATTGATTTACCTGATAGTTTTGGGAATTTGGTAAACCTTCAAGAACTTAATTTAGGACGGAATAAATTATATACTTTACCTGCAAGTTTTGGGAATCTTGTAAATCTTAAGAAACTTAATTTAAAGTGGAATAAATTATATTCCCTACCAGAAACAATAAAAAAAATACCGTTTGATAAAAAAATAGTAGTTAGAGATAATTATATTGTTCTGATTGCCTTGAATTTCTCTAGATCTGGTAGTTTTAAAGTAGATAATGATGGAAATATAACTCGAATCTCTTTATTCGATCTTGACATAACTTCTTTACCTGATAATTTCGGGAATCTTGTAAATCTTAAAAAACTAAATATAAGACGGATTAATTTAACTTCTTTACCAAAAAGCTTCGGGAATCTTGTAAATCTTAAAGAGTTCAATTTATGGGATTGTGAATTAACTTCATTACCAGAAAGCTTCGGAAATCTTGTAAATCTCAAAAAACTTAATATAAGATGGAATAGTTTAACATCTTTACCGAAAACAGTAAAAAAAATAACCTATGGTAATAAAATCGTAGTAAGAGAAGATTTTGAGGTTCTTATATCATTGAACTTCCCTAATTCTGACAATATTGGAGTAAATAATGATGGAAAAATAATTCATCTTAATTTAAGAGGAAATAAATTAACTTCTCTACCTGAAAATTTCTGGAATCTTGTAAATCTTCAAAGGCTCAATTTGATCGATAATAAATTAACCTTTTTATCTGAGAGATTAGGGGATCTAGTAAATCTTCAAGAACTCGCTTTACACAATAATGAATTAACTTCTTTACCTGAGAGATTAGGAGAGCTAATAAATCTTCAAAAACTCCATATAGGGAGTAATGAACTAACTTTCTTACCAGAGAGTTTCGGAAATCTTGTAAACCTACAATTTCTCAGTTTAAGCCGTAATAATTTGATATATTTACCGGAAAGTTTCGGAAATCTTGTAAAACTTGAAACCCTTCATTTAGAGATGAATAATATAACATCTTTTCCAGAGAGTTTCGGGAATCTTGTAAATCTTAAAAAACTTAATTTATATAATAACCAGATAAGAAGTTTATCTCATCTCCTTCATGTATTAAAATTCACATATTTTTCAACAAATAATTTATCATCTGAAGGCAAATCATTATTCAGAACGAACAATCGGAATGAAATTTATCTTTATTACGAAAAATCTCCAAGTGATCTTGCACAGCAATATATAACAGACCCAAATTCCCTAACAACCAGAGAAATAGAAAGATTATCCTACGAAGCAGGGCATTTAGAAAAAAAAATACTTGAAATTAACTCAAACCCAGATGATCCTATTCTGACTCAGATAACTGAACGTTTGACTGTAAAGTTACCCAGTGGTTATAAATTGCATTTGTAAATACTATATAACAAATGAAATTGGGTTTCCTGCAGACATCTCAACTTTACAAGGGAACATCTAACAACGAAAGGAAAAAAACTATATTTATTGGAAAACCGATTACTTTAGCCAAAACAATTGATAATTTTTTGGAGAATTCGTAAAAAAAAAGTGAAGATATATAGTCGTAAGAAAAATCTTTGCGGAGTAGAAGGCTAAATCTACTGTTTACGTTTAAAAAATTGACTAAATTGGAATCTGGCGTAATAATTTTGTCGTACTTCTACGATTCAATATTGTTAAAAAATCCGAATTATCGTTGCCTTTAAAAATTACAAGGCGGTCCAGGTATAAATCTAAATCGTTAAAATTGTTGAAAGTTTTTTCTTTATTATCCGCTACGATACGAACGCCTCGATGTTGGAGAAATGCATAAATTCCTCCTACTTTGATATCATGGCGGACATAACAGTTTGGCTCGCGCCCATCCTTTCTAGGCACTGCCCAGAAATTCCTCTTAAGTAAATATTTTCGATACATTGACATTTCTTTGCACACACACCGTAAATTTGGACCTTAATTATGCCACACACATAATTTATGTTCCAATTGAATTATTTGTAAAATACTCTTATCAATCGGGATAATATGCTTGTAAGATTCACATGTTATTGTTTGATAATTAATATTAAGTTGGTCAAAACATGTATTTAAAGCACTTAGTCTATTTTATTCAACAAAATTCTTCAAAATCGAAGAACTGACGACATAAACCGCCAAATTATAGTTAGTTAAAATTCTATAATAAAATTTTTCTAAGAATAGCGCGCGATTTTATTCGACATAAACATTTCACATCATTTGCAATTTTTGAAAATGCAAAATAAGACGAAAAACGATTTTAGTCGGCAGTCTACCGACAAAAATACAAAATTTTAATTTTGGAACGGAACTTTCTCCAGAGCCGACAAAAACAGATAGAATTTTAACGAAAAAGCTCTAAAATTACGCTTGAAAGGATTGGAAGTCCAGAAATAATGTTATACTTCTGTTTGTTTTGCTAATCATTGCATAGATTCCTACCGTAGCATTTATTAACCCAATAATAATCAATAATGAATATAGAAAATTTGATTTTTTTTAAAATAAGGAAAAACTAAGGTTGATTCGAATATTTAAGGAAATTATGAATTAATATCGAAAGGATTTAATGAATAATACCGCGAAATAATTCTTGGTTCTTAATAGATTTAAAATCTTCATCTTCTCTGGCGATATTTTTAAATTTAGAATTAATTCTTACAGCTATTGTTAAATGTGTAATTATATCTTCAGGAATATTCAAGAGGGAGGAAATACAAGATATATTGTAGTGAATTTCAGCTTGATCTTGAATAGAATCACATTTTACATACTCCTCAAGCCCTTTATTAAAATATTGAAGCGCTTTATTTAAATCAATGGAATGGTAATATAGTCCATACTGTTCATAAACATCTCCTAAGCTACACTTTAATGAAGAATTTAATGCAATTTTCTCTGCAATTCTTAAAACTTCAAGGATTTCATCTTCCTTACTTAATTTTTTAAATAAACGGATTTTTAAAACTAAAGATTCAATTATATATTTTGGGTTTTTAATTGATTCAGCAATTTCTCGAGCTTCATCAATGTAATTTTGAATTAAATCTAAAATTTGTTTATCTATTCTATTATAACTAAGAAGAATTTTAGCTGAGAGAATTAATCCTTGGATTAAATCCAATTTTTGGTTATTAGATTCTGCAAATTCAATTGATTCTTCACAAATTTTCTCTGCTTCATCAAAATTATTAAAATAAAACAAAATTTCGACGAGTTTTATCCGTAGAGAAGAATAATCATTTTTTGATTTGGTATTTTGAAATTTACGATCTATTTCGATTGCATCTGTGATGTATTCAACTGCTTTTTTCTCATTATTAAGAAATTTATAATTTTCTGCCATTTCCTTTAGTATTGAAATTATTACAGGGAAATTTCTTTTCTCATGTTCCAATTTTAAAGCGCTTTTAAAAGTTCGATTTGATTCTACATAATTTCCCAGTATTTTATGGGCTCTTCCTAGATTCTCATTTATTTTTAAAAATAGTTTCCAATGATATTGGGTTTTTAAATAATCGGATGCAAGGTTATAGTAGAAAATAGCACTTTTCCAGTCTTTTTCTGCAAAATGAATTGTTCCTTTTGTATATAATGAATCTGCTTTTGCAAATGGTTGATTTACATTTTCTAGTATATCGATTGCACTTTGAGCATAAACATGTGCTTCTTGGAATTTTTTCATTTTCAGAAGGGTTTCAGCAATTTTCTTCTCGGTTTCGGCTACAATCAAGGGGGTCCCTGCAATTTTTCTGTTTTTCAAAGATTTTCGATAGGCTTCTAAGGTTTTTTCAAATTGATTAAGATTCTCGTAGATGAACCCTTCTAAATAATGAACTCTTGAAATCATAAGGATTGATTTTGATTCATTAAAAATTTTTAGGGAACTCATCAAGAAATTCAATGCTTTTTTGTAATTTTCTTTATATATAGCTCTCTCGGCTTTGATTAAAAAATTCTTACCTTTTTCAAAATTTTTTCGAGGATCTCCGGTATCGCCTTGACTCATGTTTTTTCTGTACTTAATCAAATTTGACATATATAAAAAAAATTCTTATAAAATTATCTGGTGAAGATTGGTGATTTAAAATGCTGATTTATTAATTCGATCCTAAAATCAATCTCTGAAATAAGCTGGGTTAGTTGAAAATATAGAGATGCAGATTCTAGATTATTTGCAGTTCTCTGGAGAATTTCGTAGTTTTTCTGAGCAAATGCAAACTCAACATCATTGAATCCAAAAAAATATCTGTCTGAACCTGCAGATTTAAAATCGAGTTTAGTAGACCAAGATTCATAACTGTAAGATAATCTCAACATATCAAACCCTTCGCTTATTGATTCTGCCCATATCATGAACGTTTTAATTGGAAGATATTTTTGGAATCTAAACTCAAAACTTGTGGTTTCTTTATCTTGGAGATCATAAAATTTCATTGGAGAACTTGGTATAATTGAATTAAAATCTGAAATAGCTGCACCATTTGAAATTTGGGACAAAATAAGGTACATTATTGACTTAAATACTTTATTTCCATAATATTCGTTGCCAATTATTGAAGGGAAAAGATCAGATGAAAATTTCTTTAATAATTTTTGAAAATGAAGAGGTGGTTTTCTTGATGTTTTTTTTCTTTTTTTAATATTTGAATAATTAAGATCGATCTCGTAATTTGTGTGAATTAAAGAAAATCGTGGAGATATTAAGCGTAAAAATTCTGGAAGTTTATCTTGAATAAAATATTGAAGATCTTCAGCCATTTTAGGTATTTCTGCACATAATATTTCACATTTAATTTTTTTCTGCTTACCTAGCTTTTGTAATATCCGATCAAGTTCATATGCTGAATCCAAAGAGCATATAATTGAGGGAACTCCAAATTTTTTTATTAGTTTCTCATTTTGATATAAATTATCCAAGAATTGTTCTGCTGCAAAAATGCTTGAAAAAACTACCCGATCTAATTTAACAGATGGATTAACCCAATGTTTAGAAAAAGCATAAATATTTTGAATAAATTCAAGCAATGGATGTTGAGATTTTAGGTTAAGAAAATGGAATAATTCCATTGTTTCACATAATCATTCATAAATTAAAGATTTTAAGTTTTATAACAGAAAAAATGAAAAATGATTCTGAACATATAACTTTAAACAGATATGAGCACAGATATTTTGGTAAATAATTACAAGGAATTTGGTTTGACTCATGATCCTTTCGAACATGCAAGGATGAAAGGCCCCACTCAGTGGATTTTGAAGCACCTTTTTCATAAGAGCAATAAATATTTTATAATAAGTTGGTTATCGTTAGTCGCAATATCCTCGATACTATATAGTATTTCTATGATCATTGTTGGTGAAACTATTCAAGCTTTTATAGATGGAGATGATAATCTTGTTTACTTAACTTTGAGAATGCTATTATATGGCGCTTCAGTTCCGATTATTGATTTATGCGCAAACTTACTTAGAGAAACCCTTGCTCAACGTATGGAAAGAGATACTCGAGATGAATTTTATGTAAGTCTTCTTGGTAAAAGTCTTTCGTTTCATGATCAACAAAAAATTGGTGATTTAATGGCGAGATCAACATGGGATGTGCGACAACTAAATTTCCTAATAAGTCCTGCACTAACATTAATTTTTGAGGCATTAATGAATAGTATTACACCAATTGTCTTGATTTTGATCAAATATCCCAAACAATTTTTAATTACACCAATTTTATTTGCGATTGTTTTTGGAATTTCTTTAAAAAAATATGCTGCTAAACTTTCTCCTATAACAACAAAATCTCAGGTAGAATTTGGAAATTTAAATGCAATTTTAAATGAATCTTTGTCAGGAATTGAAGTTATTAAAGGAATGGCTCAAGAAAAAAATGCAAGAATTAAATATCAAAAAAAAGCTACAGATTTATTAAAACTAGGAATAAAGGAAGGTGAAATTCAAGCCCGATATATTCCCATTTTATTTGTAGCACTTACAATTACATTGGGTTTGACTCATGGAATGGTTTTTTATCGTTTAGGATTAGTTAGTATTGGTGATATTATTGGGTATGTTGGACTCCTTATGATTTTACGATTTCCTACATTTATTTCAATCTGGTCTTTTCGGATTGTCCAAAGATCTTATGCTGGGGCTAGAAGATTACTTGAAATAATGAATGCCCATTCTGAAATAAGGGAGAATCCTGAACCCATTACTAAAAATATTAAAGGCAGTATTAAATTCGAAAATGTTTCTTTTAGATACCCTGGAACAAATTCTGAAGTTTTGCAAAATATTTCGTTTGAAATTCTACCAGGACAAACTGTTGCAATTGTAGGAACAACGGGTTCAGGAAAAACAACATTAACCAAACTGATCTCACGCTTATATGATGTTTCCGATGGAAATATAGTGATTGATGATTTAAACGTACAAAAATTTTCCTTTGAATCTTTAAGAAACCAAATATCTTACATTGAACAAGATTTATTTTTATTCTCAAATTCTATTTCTGAGAACATAGCTTTTGGACAAGTGGGTTCAAAAGAACAAATTATTCAAGCAGCAAAAGACGCGCAAGCTTATGATTTTATTATGAAGCTTCCAAAACAATTTGATTATGAAATAGGAGAAAGAGGGGTTCAATTGAGTGGTGGTGAAAGACAAAGGCTTGCAATAGCTAGAGCTTTTCTGTCAAATCCAAAGATTTTAATATTAGATGATTCAACTTCAGCAATAGATTCAGCCACTGAAGAACTCATTCAAAGAGCCATCTCTCGCGTTTTGAAAAATCGAACAACATTTATAATAACGCATAGATTAAGCCAAATTCGATGGGCTGATCTTATATTGGTTCTAAAACAAGGGCGAATCATAGCTAAGGGGACTCATTATGAATTACTTAAAGATTGTGAAGAATACCGAAAGATTTTTCTTACTCGGTTTGATAAAACACTGGAAGAACTCTTACAGATTAAAGAAGACGGAGGGAAAAGTTAAATGGTCTATTTTGGTTTAGATGCTGAGGAATATGATCGAAAATACAAGGATAAGGAATTATTAAGGCGTATTTCAAAGTATTTTAAGAAATATAAGAAATCCATGATGATTGTTATTTTTATAGTAGCACTAGCTTCTTTAGTCAGTGGATCAATTCCTTTTTTAATGAGTAGAGTAATAAAATTATTAGAATTGGATAGCGATGTTTCTACCTTGATATTAGTTATTGTAACAATTTTTCTATTTAATATTTTAGGATTTATATTTAATTTTATAAATCAGACTTATACAGCGCGTGTAGTTAATAAAGTAGTCAACGATTTACGAGAAGATGTTAATCATAGCGTTTTAATGCAAGATATGTCTTTTTTTGATAAGTATCCAACAGGAAAAATTGTAAGTAGGATAAATTCAGACACTCAAAATTTTGGAGAAATGAGCAATATAATCATGCAAGCAGCAGCTTCTCTTTTTGCAATAATAGTAATATTTATTCCATTATTATCAATTAATCTTAAACTAGCAGGAATTTTTTCATTAATGATACCAGTTATTTTTGCCTATACACTTTCATTCCGGAAGGTTGCTCGTAATAAATCTTTACTGGGACAACGCGTATTAGCATCAGTCAATGCATTTGTGCAAGAAACAATGACGGGTATTCAAATAGCAAAGACTTTTCGGCAAGAAGAGAAATTATATGGGAAATTTAAAGATATAAATAAGAAGTCTTACATAATAAATCGCAATCGAGCTTATTACTTGAACATTATGTTTCCAGGTTTAAATTTAATTCGGGGAATTACTCTAACTCTCGTAGTTTATTTTGGTGGAACTCAAATTTTAGATGGTACTATTTCGGGTGCAGATGTAGTATTATTCACTTCAAGTTTAAGTGCATTATTCTTTCCCCTTTTTAGTATAGCGTCATTTTGGCCACAATTTCAAACTGGTATGGCTGCAACAGAACGAATTTTTACTCTAATAGATAGTATACCGTTAGTTGTTCAAAAAAATGATTTCAAAGTTGAGAAACTTGAAGGCAAAATTCAAATTAAAGATTTAAATTTCTACTATCAGAAAGAAAAACCTATTTTTAAGAATTTTTGCTTAGATATAAAACCAGGTGAGTCTGTTGCAATAGTGGGTCATACTGGTGCGGGGAAATCAAGTCTTGCTCGTTTATTACTACGATTTTATAATTTTCAAACTGGTGAAATTATTGTTGATGATCATAATATTCGTGATGTAAATCTTGAATCTTATAGAAAGAAGGTCGGATTTATACCCCAAACTCCATTTCTATGGGCAGATTCATTGGAAAATAATGTTCGTTATGGTTCTGAAGATAAAACTCGAGATGAAGTATTATGGGCCTTAGACCATGCGGGTGGTAGGGAATGGATCGAAATTCTTCCAGAAGGTATTGAAACAGATATTCGTGAGCGTGGGAAACTACTTTCTATGGGCCAACGACAACTTGTTGTTTTTGCACGGGTCCTTCTTCAAAATCCTTCAATTCTAATATTAGATGAAGCAACAGCTTCAGTTGATCCATTTACAGAGACAAAAATTGTGGAAGCAACTGAAAAACTGATGAAAGGAAGAACTTCAATAATCATTGCACACAGGTTGAGAACAGTACGACATGTCGATAGAATCATAGTTTTGGATCACGGTGAAATTATAGAAGAAGGAAATCATGATTATTTAATGGAGAAGAAAGGATATTATGCTCAATTATATGAAACATATTTCAGTCACCAGAGTTATGATTTCTTAGAAAAAATACATACTACTAATTAATCAACCTTTCTTTGAAAGCAAAATAGATGAATCTTTTAAAGTTCAAATAGCTAGTTAAAATTATATTTGTGATACTATGAAGCAAAAAATTAACCTTGAGTTTATTCGGGAGCAAATTATCGGCCAAAACTTAGTGTTTGAGACTCCCTTTGGTAAACGCAAATTAATTTATACAGATTACACCTATTCTGGGAGTGCTTTGCGATTTATTGAAAGTTATATCCAACGCATCCAAAAAATTCATGCAATATCTATAAATTCTGGAAATATAACAGAAAAAATCCTAACAAAATTACTGCAACAAGCCGAATATATAATTAAATCAGTTTTTAATGCTGATGATGATTGTATAATTATTCCAACTGGTGTAGATTTACCCAATTCAATTTTAAAATTTCAAGAAATTCTTGGTATTCGGAATTGTCCTGAAAGAAATCAATTATATTCTGAAAAACCCACATTCTTTATCGGTCCTTTTGAAAAACAGATGTATGAAGAAATTTGGGATAACAGTTTTGCTGAAATTGTTGAAATTAATTTGGAACCAAATGGTGATGGTGATATTGATTTTAAGGATTTAGAAGCAAAATTATCCAGTGGAAAATATAGAGGAAAATTAAAAGTAGGGATTTTCAGTGCTGGTTCAGAAATTAGTGGAAAATTTTTTTCACTACAAAAGATAACCAACATTTTGCATAAATATGATGCATTCTCATATATAGATTATAGTTTATTTGCACCATATGTTCAAATCGAAGAATCTGTTGATGCGCTTTTTGTAAATGGTAATAATTTTATCGGAGGTTTAAATTCAACTGGAATACTTGTGATTAAACCAGATGTCGTAATTTCAAGGTCAAATTCACCTTTACTTACGAAATTAACTCCAAATTCAATATTTCAATTAATAAAAGCAGCGGTAGCAATTTCTACTCAAACAACTTTATATGATGAAATTGTTAAAACTGAGAAATTATATTTTAAAAAGGCATATAATTGTTTATCTAAAAATAAACGAATATCTATATTGAAAAATGAAATTAGTGGCACTAAAATACCCTTTTTTTCTATTATGATTAAGTATAAGGAGAAATACTTACATCAAGGCTTTATTGCAAAATTACTAAATGATCTTTTCGGAGTTCAAGCAAGTCTCAGGAATTATGGTGAATTTTATGAACACAATATTCAAATTCCCGAGAGAATCGATCTTAATTTACTCGAATTCGAACTTAAACAGGGTTATAAAGGACTCTGTCCTGGTTGGGTGTATTTAAATTTGCATTATATCCTTTCGGAGCTCGATATCGATTATATTTGTAATGCTATAGATTTTATTTCTAATTATGGATACCTTTTCATTACTTATTACGAATTTGATTTAGTTACCGGTGAATGGACACACATTAAATTTGAAAAAGAAGAAGAACATGACCTAATTGGAGATCTCTCTTTACTGGAAATTTTTAATTTAGATCTCGAAAATAGCGATATTGATCTTGATCAAGGTGATAGAAAAACATATTATGAAAAATACATCCAAAAAGCAAATAAATTAGCAATCAATTATGAATTTGCTTTCAATGATGAGTTTTCTGAATTTGAGGATAAAAAACTAGATTCCTTGCATTGGTTTTATTTTAAAAATTTGAAGAAATAAATAATTTCAGAAGATTTGTGCGTATTGTGATTCAGATCATTAGAGCATTACCAAGGAACATCTTTTTTACCTATTAAGTATCCGACCCAATTTGCTAGTGCGGTTAATATGGGTGTTATTAATAACACAAAAATCCAGAAATACCAGCTATATGAATACCAAATGCATGCAATTAATGAAGATACAATTATAAAATCGTTTTGATCCCAGAAAAGATAAACATCGCCTCGCTTAACCTTTTTTCTACGCTTAAAGAAACTACCTATTAAATCGCCAACAGGAGAACCTAAAGCAATAAAACATTGACTAAGCCAGTAGGTTGTAGGGTTCAATCCAGAACTAATAAATTCCCCTAAATCTAGTTCTTTATCAATGAATGCAAACATGGTAAAATTTGTTGCTTCATCGATTTTGATAAAGAAAAACCAACAAATTGCAGCAGAAATTAGAAATCCTGTAATCCATCCTCCGATGAAACCGTTCCAAGATTTTCCATCCCCGAAGATTCTTTCTCCGTCTTTGAGTGTTTTACCATTATCAATCGGATATCGCTTAACATTTTTAATTTTTGAAACGACCACCATAAGCCCATTCGCTGCAAAAGCGGGTAATAAAATAAAGAAGGATAATCCCATAATTGCTAGAGCATCAGAAAATGAATAAACAAGACTCCAAATTAGAATGTAAATTAATAATGAAGCCGTGATAATAACCAAAAATATTTTTTCTTTCCGAATATCTGCGGGATTTATATTAGGATCATCTGAGAATTTTCGCATATTTGCCCAACAATGTTATTTTTACAATTATACAAATCTTTGGAAATAATATTTTAATATTGATTTATTTACTAAAAAACTTATTTGACTAAAGGCATTTTTTAATTGAAGGGAAAAATGTTTACAATTCAGAATCAAAAAGTGTTCTTTTCATCATCGGAAAACATGCACCAGATCCCAAATGAGTCTGTTACCCTTGTTGTAACTTCTCCTCCATATTGGAATGTCAGAGACTATGGTTATACTCAAATCGGTTTTAATCAATCATATCAAGAGTATATAGAGGCTTTAAACCGAGTTTGGACGGAATGTATTCGTGTCTTACAACCAAACGGAAAAATTTCAATCAATGTGCAACCTCTACCAATTTCTGCAGAAGAATCGGGTTATAATAGAAGAATAATTAAAGATATCATGTTTAATATTGAGAAATTCATGTTTGAACAAGGTTTATTTATAAGTGGAATGATTTACTGGAATAAAGCACCATATATTAATACAGTGTCTTGGGGTTCTTATCCAAAACCGACAAATATCGCGACAAATACAGCGTTCGAGCAAATATATACGTTTGTAAAGCCCGGTAAAACCAGAAAGATTGAAAATAAACCATTACTTTCAAAATCACAATTATCAAAGGATGAATGGAGACATTGGGCAGTTCGAATGATTTGGGATGATATATCACCTGTAATAAAAATAAATCCGAAAGGAGAAAATAAATTTGGACACGGCGCTCCATTTCCAGAAGATATCCCATATCGACTTATAAAAATGCATACAATTGAAGGGGAAACGGTTTTAGATCCTTTTTTAGGTTCCGGAACCACTTTGAAAATGGCTAGATTAACAAATAGAAAGGGAATTGGGTTTGAAATAAATCAAGAATACGAAAAATTAATCAAAGATAGAATTATGGAAGATTGGAGCCCACCAATAATTGATCCACAATATAAAACCCTGAGTTCTAACAATATTGCAGAAATAATTGATCACACCCTTAATCATGTAAATTATGGACAAAAGAATGATAAAGAGAGTAATTTGCTATTAGTTAAAGAGATCCTTAAAGATTTAAAGCGAGAAGGTATTTTAACTTCAACAAATGTGAAACATATTCTAAAAAGATTTCACGATTAAAAGGATTGTTAATATACCACTTCTGGGTGAAACACTAAAGACGGGTCAATCTCCCCCGTAAGTTCCCAGAAATATTGATCTGTCATTCCTGCCAAAAAATCGCGCACTATAATTTCAGGTGTTTGATTCGTATATGGGTATTTTTCCAAAGAATTAATTTCTGGCAGTCTTGTTTTTATTTGATTTAAATTCAATTCCAGATGATCTACAAATATTTTTGACCCGGTTTTCTTTTGAATTAAATCATCATAATACTTATCCCATAGGATACCAAATGCTTTTTCAATTATCTTAAGTGGTTTCAATTTATCTTCATGGAGATAAATTTTATTTAGATTAAATGAATACAATTCGGTTAAAGCATTAAAAACTTTTTCACTATATGCTATATAATTACAATCGATTGAATTTTTAATTAAATCGGAAATTAGGCTATTAATTATCCCTCGATTGGTATTTCCTAAAATTTTTTGAACTGAATTGGGGATATCACTAAATTTTAATAGACCCATATGTTCTGCATCTAAAATATCTCTGGAAATATAGCTTATTGTATCTACAACACGCACTAATGATCCTTCTAGCGTTTTAGGGTAAATATTTTTTTCATTACCATCTAATAATTTTTGAATTTCTCTTTCATGATTATCCCATGTGAGTTCAATATGAGAAGGATATAATGATCGATGGTGTTTTTCTCCATTATGACATAAAATTCCGTCGACTACTTGAAGAGTTAAATTTTGCATCTCAATTTCTTGAAGGAAATGAACACTTCCGAAGTTATGGTAATATGAACCTATCCCATGTTTGTAACAAAGATCGCTTAATATATCTTCTCCATCATGTCCAAATGGAACATGCCCAATATCATGACCTAATGCGATTGCCTCAACCAAATCTTGATTTAATTTAAGAACAACAGCTAATTCTCGTGCAATTTTTGAAACTAATTGAACATGTAACATTCGACGTTGGTGAATATCAGAATTAACCCAGAAAAAAGCTTGAGTTTTATCAAAATAACGCGCAAAAGATAAACTGTGGATAACCCGATCTGCGTCTCTGGTAAAAGGTGATCTATAATCAAGCAATTCTTTATGTTTTCTTTTTGCCATTTTATTAGGATAAGCGAATTTTCCTAAAATCAGGTCATCCCGTTCATTATTTTCTAGAACAATTCGATTTAAGATATTTGGAGGTAAAGACATATATTAATAAGATCTATTCTTAATCCTTTAGAAGATTTTGGTAAATTCTGAATGCATATGTAAATATCGGATTGCCAAATTCATCTTGTAGTTCATTTTCAATTTTTTGAACGAATTTATTAAAAAATTCATTCTGAATTCCAAGATCTGAAAAAATTTTTTTATTAAATGATCTAGTACTGATTCTTGCAATTGCATCGCATGAACAAATACGCGTTGCTCTCTTCTTTTTTTCTTCTAAATTAAAGTATTCAAAATTAATTATATCTTGGCAGAATGGGCAAATAACTTCGAGATTTCCTGACGTTCCAAACTTTTGGATTAAATTATCTTCAATTATTATTTTATTTTTGGTTACTTCTTTTTTTTTAGGCTTTAAACTTTCCTGAGTTTTAATTTTCGGAATATCAATTTTAAAAAATAAATCTATTGTTTCTGTTATAGTTCGTTGAATTAACTTTTGATTGCTCTTGTTCTTTCTCTTTCTTCTTTTCTTAAGTCCTTTAGGTGTTAGTGTTCTCATAGCTTTATAAAAATCGCGTTTTTTATCAAGGTTAAATACAATTCTCCTTGATTCTTTACAAAAATCAATTATTTCCATTTGTGTTATTGAAGGTTTATCCGAAGAAATGCAAACATACATTATTTTTCATCTATCCACTTATTGATTTTCAAATTTATTTTTATACAACAAGATTTTCTCCGCAATTGTCCAATGTAGTTCCTCTAAAGATAAATTTTGATTATTAATTGATTGAGCTATTTCTCGTATTAAATCCTGGTCTGGTTCAGATCCATTTTCCAGTTTTAAAGTATTCATAGCTAATTTCCAGACAAATTGATCGTATGTTAAATGTTTTTGGGATATTTCATATGCCAATTCTTCAATTTTCTTTGAATCAATCTTATTTAAACTCAAAATATTTCACTTTTTTATTTTTTTTTTATTTTTTTATTTTTTTTATTTATCATTGAAATTTTTTAATTATTATTTATTTTCATTGGAATTCATATATATAAAGGTGATTGAAAAATTAATTTTAATTTCAAAAGGCGGAGAATTTTTATACTATATCCACTGAAAGCGAAGAATTTTTCTACAAAACTTAAATACTCAATTTTAGTGGATTTATATGTAAAAGAAATTTTTTTCTGTGTTGGGGGAAAGAAAAATGATAAGTAAAAATATTTTTGTTAAAAATCAAAAATTTATTGAAGAAAATCTATATTGGAAAGATCAAATTAAAAATATGCTAATTAAAGCTCAGAAAAATAAGAATAAGAACCAGGAGCATGTGACAACTGCATTACGACATGCAGCCAGGTTTTCTTTTTTAGCTGGAGAGAGAATATTAGCAGCTGAGATAATGAAAACTGCTTTTCAATATTTAAATAGCAATTCAAATCAATATTATTTAGCGTTATCTGATTTACATTTTTATGAAACAGGTGAAAAAATTTACTTTAAACGTTATAGTTTAAATTTAGAACCACCTTCAAGCTCTAAAAATCTAAAAGAACTTACACAATTGGTCGTTGAATTATGATTTCATTTTAATCACAAAAACCTACCTTTTTTTTCCTTTTTTTTTCCTTTTTTCCACATATAAAGTTTTATGTATTGCAAGAAATCACTTGTTCTAAGCAAAATTTTAACGATTTTCCCATTTCTTCAAGAATAAATCGCTGGGCTGTCAAAATTGGTCGAAATTGGCGTTCATATTTTTTGCGAAATGGTAACA
>JAUWOE010000273.1 GCA_030612265.1 Promethearchaeum sp. | reverse complement strand
TGATTCTTGGCATATCTTTCATTGAACTCAGAAAAAGTGTAAGAAAATTAGAGAAACCTTTACCAAAAGAAATTGATGTAGGAAAACTTCGCTTTCATTTGGTTGCAAAGGGGAAGAAAGAAACAGATTATGTAAACACTGAAGAACAATCTTCGAAGCAAGGTGGAAAAGTTCGGAGATTTGATCCTGATACAGGGAAACCATTAGGTACCATAACCCCAATTTCAGGAGCAACTCAAAAGATTCCATCAACTGAACCATTAAAAGTTGATAGAGATACAATAAATGATAAAAGAATTTTTACAGTATTGGAGCCAGATGTTAGAAGTAGATTGCTTGATTTGCAAATTGATGAAGAAGATAAAAATGAAGTTGCAAAATCTTTTATTTATTTAACTTATGAAAAACAATTAAAATATTTAGATGAATTAGAGCGTGTGAATAAGAAATTCGATGAAAAGAATCTTGTTATGATAAGGAGAATTTATGCACTCCCGATTTCAAACAAACAGCATAAGTTTCTAGCTGATCAGCTTGATTATTTACCTGAAAATAACCAAGAAGAATTCGTATCGTTTTTGGAACAAACAGTAAAATAAGGAAGTAAGAGTAGAAGTAAATGTCAGAAAAACAGATCATTAGACCCAAAAAGCCTAAAGATGAGGATTCAAATATTAAATCTGCGAAAGAACAAACCTCTACTAGTTCACAAAAGGATGAAATAATATCAAGTCTCTATCCCCCTAAAACAAAATCTACTCAAAAAATCAAAACCCTCAAAGAAGATTTTAAACCTTTTCCTGAAACAGAATATAAAACAGAAGAAAAAAAGAAAAATCGAGAGAGTGGTAAAATTGATCAAAATGAAGAACAACAAGAAGAGCTAAAGGGGATTAAACCGACTGTTTTTCAGCCATTCCCAATAGTAACAGAATCTGAAGCTGCTATTTCACAAAAAATATCATCTCCCATTCAAAGTCAAATGCCCCCTTCCCTAGATGATACTATCGATCAATTTATAAAAGCTAAAGAATCTCCAATTGATATACAAGAAAGAGAATTTGAAGACCTTTCAACTTTAGAGAAGAATATTCTCGAAATTGCGAAAACAATCTTAAAAAAGAAAAAATATGGCTCTGAACTTGAAATAGAAAGAGTTGAAACAATGAGTCCGTTAATGGAGCAATTGTACTCAAAATGTATTGCACGGTTGACCTATACGAAAGGCTTTTCAAAAGAAACAATTTTTTCATGTATAAAAGGTTTAATTGGTAAGAAATGGATAGTTACGGAACAACGCAGAACAAGAAGGGAGATCCTTCAAGCAACAACATTAAAAAATGTTCTTAACTTTATTCATGAACATCCAGGAACCCATGCACGAGACACCCTAATTGAGAAAGAATTGCATATTACAAGAAATCCTTTCATTAAACATGTAATGGTACTTGAAGCTTTCGGTTTGGTTCGTTCAAAAAGAATTGGGAGAACTCAGAATTACTTTTTAGAAAATGTTCCCGAAATATTCGATGATTTCGTAGTATTGTTCTTAAATCCGCTCGTAACTAATATCTTAATGATATTAATAAAGGAAAAAGTGGGTTTATCAGAGGTTGCACGACGGTTAGAAGTATATCATGGTGCAATACAGTATCATATTAAAAAATTGATTAAAATGAACTTAATTAGCAAAGTAGATAATACTTTGAATGTAAATACTGAGCTTCTAAGACGCTATAACGATCTTTTTAAAGTTCCTCCATTTGGTAATGTAATTAGATTATAATCGAAGAAATAATAAAACGATGAAAAATTTTCACAAAATAAGATTTTTCAAGCGCTAAAGCACATTACCCATGTAAAATCAATTAATGTATGCATCAACATGGAAGAGAATAGCCCGTGCTTTTCCCAACAAACTCCAAACCCAATACCCGCTACAGTTGCCAACCCAATGTAGATCCATACAAATTCCGCTGATGTATTGTTCCAATGAGATATTCCAAAAATAAAGGATGCAAGAAGAATAATTATAATCGTATAACCTTTTCTATATTTTGAAATATTTTCCTTCGCTACTTTTAACATTTGGTGTTGAATGATACCGCGAGCAATCACTTCTTCAGGTAAAGCGATCATAAACCAAATTCCAAGGAAAGTGATGAGAAACACTCCCACGCCCTCCCAATTCGGATTCCATACGATAAACCCACTTAGAAGACCGATGGGAAGGACAATTATTGCAAACGAAAACAAAATGCCAATAGGAAATCCAATTTTTTTTAGATGGATGTTCCAATTAAAAAATTCTGAATAATCGTCATATTGAATTGTAATAATGGCGAGACATAATCCTGACACCCACAAAGCATTGAATGAGTAGCTCAAATCTATAAATCCGCTCATTATCGGATCGGTAGTTCGATTATCAAATCCAATCGCGAGAATGATGACACCAACTATATGAAATAGTGGTCCCCAAGGTTTTAATTTAGTATGGAATGTGGGTCCCATCATGATTAATGCAGGAATGATATACCAAAGGACATAAGAACCTAAAATCTCCTTTAGTTTGGAAGAAAAATCAGGAATAAAAAACCAATTAATCAATGGAATCAGCAAAATACATGACACGAAGAGATAATAGTTCAATTTTTTCTTTATTAATTCAAGAAAACCCCTATTAATATCTGGTAAAAGTAACAATAAAATCGTACTGGTGATAAAAATCATCGAAATCACGAGCGAAATCTTCTGAAACAAAGAATTTTGGTCAGTGATAATCATAACAATTATTGATGAAGTAATGGATAAACCGAATAAAACGACCCATGAAAAAATGTTTTTCTTCTCCATTATGTAATATTTCACACTTTTTCTATTTATAACTTTAAATTATAAGAAATCGCGATTTCTGAGAGTTACATTTAATACACAGATCCTAATGATCGTGATACTGATGGGGATTCTTATGACGATAACGAGGAAATTGAGGCAGGTACCTATCCTTTGGATTCCGATAGCGCTCCTTATTCTGGAGGTTTTTCCATTAGTTGGTCACCTTTGGTATTGTTTGGATGTATGTTATTAGCAATCGGTGTTCTTCTCATGAAGAAACGAAAACTAACTTAGTTTAACAGACCAGTTGATTACACCTGATCTATTTTTTAATCAATTCTTTTTTAATTTCTTTTTAACACCAAATTTTCTATTACTCAATATTTTTCGGAGGGAAATAACCTCAATAATGAGATTTTTATATATCCGAATTTATTTTAAAGATAGAATTAAATATTTTGGTTTGGAGTAATATAAAAATGAATGAAAACGCAAAAAAACTGTTCTGTACAGAATGTGGCAACCCAATTAGTCAAGAACAAATTGATCTCCTTATTCAAGGTAAGAAAATTTATTGTGAAAAATGCGGTAAATTGATAAAAACTAAAACAGTAAAAATAGATGGAAAATCAGATTCAGCCAAGAAAAACTGGAAAGAAATCGGTAAAAGTTTTGGGCGTAGTCTTAAAAAAGGGAGTAAACTTGTAAAAGAGAACGTTGAAACCCAATATAGTGAAGTTAAAAAGAAAATTAAGAAAACTCCTTCAGAAGAAAATGATTCTAATCCTCCTCCATATGAAAAAGAAGAAGAAGAAGATGAATCACAAGATATTAATTATCAAAATATATACAGGGGTGGTGTTCCAAGAACATCAAGTCTACAGGGAGGTTTTCGTCGGTCTACTGGAAAATATTCCTATTTTCATCGAATGAATATGACAACAGCTATAATCGAACTTATTTGGGCATTAGTTATTGGGGTTGTAATTCTTATGACTATGATTCCACGTGCAGGAACACCTGGTTTTTCTATAGATTTATTAAAATCGCTAGTACCATTTGTTGTTAGTCTGATTGTATTCTTTTACGATTATTTTTATGTTAGGATAAGGATTGAACGTCATGATTTAACGAATTATGGATTAGAATATATGGTGGTGGGTATTTTAGGGGCAATCTTTGCATACGGAGCGGGAATTTTTCTTTGTTTTAAAGCTTTCTTCGTATTAATTATAGCCATAACTGATCGGGCAATTTTCTTTCCAAATAAATATAAAAAATCCTTTGGAGAAGTTCTACTTTCAATTTTAAATAAGTTTGCTTCGATTTTTGGATTTATTATCCTTGGACCTTCCCTTTTCTTCATAAATGAAATGGCTTCAGTTGATAAAACATATTTCTTCATCGCAATTGCCGCACTTTTATTTGATTTTATAGTAAGCCAGTTTTTTGCTTATAAGAAGCAAATAAAAGACATTCCTTTGTGGGTGGGGATTTTAAAATTGGTATTAGGAATTATGGCTTCATTTTACCATTTATCTGGTTTGATGTTAGCAATAGGAGGAGGAATAATGATTTTATCTTCCGTGTTTTCAGAAAAATATTAGATTACCCTAACGTTTTTATCCTCTTCTTTTTTGTTATTTATTAAGTAAATGTTGCCAGAAATTGATCTTTCATCTTATGATTACAAAAATATTTCTTTTGAAGATATTTATTGGATTGAAATTCTCCAAACTGGCATAAAAATCCAAGATGAGATTAAAGAGCAGATTT
>JAUWOE010000046.1 GCA_030612265.1 Promethearchaeum sp. | reverse complement strand
TTGAAAACACCAGTTGATATCAGAACTAAAAGTCCGATAACAACCGCAATTATTGTTGATATTATAGCACTTAAAGCATTAAGGAATGCAATATCAATAACTTTTGCAATATGACCATTTAAAAAACCTAAAATTGCTTCAACAACAATAACTATTCCACCAATTATGGCTAGAATTCTAGCTAAACCATCGTTTTTTGCCATATTATTTATTTAATTAATTTTGCTTAAAAGCTTCCTCTTATAAAAAAAAAAGGGGATTTGACCCATTACGGATATTCCTTTTTTTTTACGCATTTACCATTTTCAATTGTAAAATCTTTGCATTTTGAACAAAATCCTTCATTAGTTTTCTCTTTAAGTCCTTGATTCCAGCATTTGGGACATAAATAGTAATCGTAAGAATTATTTCGCACTTTTCGAGTAATCTTAACGACGTCAAAACCACAGATTAAGCATTTTGATTTTAGAATTTTAGGAGTTCCTTTTTTGGGTAATGAAAGAAAAGTGTTACAATTGTCACAAACGAAGAATTTTTTTGTATAATCCCTATTAATTACCAGTTTCATCGGATTTTTTTTACAATTCGGGCACAATGCTGTTGAATATTTATAATTTTTGGATGAATCAGGTCTAGTTTTATTCGGAACAAATACTTTTTTATTAGATATTATCAGATTATCTCTACCTCTGGTAATATTTCCCGTTTGTTCTAAAACATTCATTTTTGAAAGAAAATTGGGTTTTTCTTGACGAAATTTATCAAAAAGGATCAAAAATTCATCTTTTACATCTTTTACTACTTCTTTCATTTGTTTTTTTTCTTTTCTGATGCTTTCTAATTGCATTTCAACATTGGATGTAAATTTTGGATCAAGAAATGGAAGCCAAATAACTTTCAAAGCATCCATTAGTAAAAATCCGAGTTCCATTACAAAGATCATACGATTTTTTCGTTCAATGTAAGATCGGTCAATAAGAATTTGAATTATAGACGGTCGCGTAGATTTGGTACCAAGATTTTTACGTTCCATTAATTTTAGCAAAGATGAATCGTTATATCGGGGTGGTGGTTGTGTTCCTTTTTCTCTAAAATTAATTTTTTTAACTGGCAGAGTTCCCAAGTGAGTTTTTGTGGTTGAATCAGTTTTATTTGAATCTTTACCCGAAGAAAGTTGATCGAAAAAATCTAAAGGAGCATCATATTTTTTTGATAAAAATGGGGCAATAGAATAAAATCCTTGGTCAGTTAATACAGATAATCTCGATATGAATTCTTCTTCCTTAATGGAAAACAGTATCTTTGTATCTGATTCTTCAGCTGGATCGCCAAAAAGGGCTAGGTAATAGCGAGAAATTAAATCATAAACCTTTTTTTGAAGATCATTTTCAAATTTCGGTGATGTAGGTTCCAATGAAATTAAAGGGGTGATTGGGCTGTGATCCCCTGCATCAACTTTTCCTTGTCTTGGGTTTACTTTTTTGAGACGAAATCTTGTTTTTACATAATTTCCGTAGGTATTGTGAATCAGGAATTTTTGTAAGATTGAAAGATGATCATATGTTTTCGAATAAACATCACTATCTGTCCTTGGATATGAAATGATCTTATTAAGATATAGATCTTCTAATGTTTTCAGAGCATCCTTGGCTGTGATTTTAAGGATTTTTGTAATTAAAACTAAGGTTTTAGAAGTATTAAGGGGTGTTGGCGTTAATATTTTTTTGGAACTTTTTTTTATGCTCACTACATAAGCATCTTTAGCGTTTTTGATTTTATTGTAAATCGATTCAGCCAAAATTTTATCTGTAAAATTGTTTTTTAAGTGTGTTGCAACTATCGTACGATCTTTTAGAGCAAGATCAGCAGATAGCGACCAGAATGGCTTAGAAACAAAATTTCTAATTAGGTGTTCACGTAGGTATAATAAATATAAAAGAGAAGTTTGAACCCTCCCTATAGATGTAAAACCTACACCAATTTTCTTTAAGATCGGTTTTAATGTAAGTGATACTTCTCTAGTTGCAGAAAATCCAATGATTGCATCTAATATTGCCCGTGCATCTCCACTATACGCCCAAGACCATTTCGGAGGGATTAAATTATTATAAGCTTTCACGATTGAATTTTGTGAAAGATCGTTAAGCCATAGTTGTTTTATCCTAATGGATGGGTTTACTTGTTTGACGAAGGGTAAAGCATCTATCATTCCTATCGAACACCCTTCAACATCTGCATCAGTTCCGATGATACAAAGTGAACATATTTTTCCGTACTTTTCTAGAGCAGATATGTAAGGTCCTGCGAAATCGTTGGAAAACCGCCTAATTGCATCAGGATTGGTTATAATTTCACGTGGGTCCCGTGCGTTCCATTTCTTATATGCGGGGCTGTTTTTATACTGTTGAATGTGGCCACGTAAAGGGATAACATAGATATCTTTAGATTTTACATAAAAAACTTTGACGAATTTGCTAACTGATATTATCTGCACCGGACCTAATGCTTCTGCTATCGCTTGAGCAGCTTTCATTTTTTCAGAAATTATCATTGTTGCCAAAAAATCACCCAATCTCTTTTACAGTTTTTAAGATTATAATATAAAATAGCCGTTATGTTCTTTAATATAGTTTATTAATTCTTTAAGTATTTTCTTGACATATTTTGTCTTTTCATCGGTGTTCTGGTTTGTTTCAATAAGTGTGGGGGAATTTCCAACAAAAATAATTTTCTCTTTTACTCGGCTAATCGCTACATTTAATCTTCTCAATTCCATGTTCAATTTTTCAATCTTATGTTGAGGATTGGAATCAACAAAGCTGTAAATTATTAATTCTCTCTCCTGTCCTTGAAATCTATCTACGGTATCTATAATGATTGAGTCAAAAATTAATTTCTTTTCATCTTCAGAGAATTTAGGAATATTTGAATTGTTAAAAATATTTTCAGCAAAGTATTTTAGAAGTTCTTGTTGAATTTTTTGATTTTGAGCCCTGTATCCAGAAATTATCCCAATTTTTTTCAGAATTTGGATAATATTATCAATATTTTCGTATTTATAAGCAATTTCTTTAAAAAAATGACCAATTACACGTGCAATAATTTCTGCTTCCTTTTGATTAAATTTTGAAGTTAGTTCTTTAGTAAGAGTATATTCTGATGAATCATTTGAGTCAGCATTCATTGTATCAATAAAAATCATAGGTAAATTCGGATTAAAAAACTGTCCCCATAGATCATTTTCATCATAATTAAATCCGTTTAATCCATTATCTAAAATGAAATCAGTAAAAGTCTGGTCACCTATATTAATTCCATTTATTATACCCGGTTCCAATTTTCCTTCATAAAAAGTATTAGAAACAAATTTAGAGATGATTTTATTCATTCGATATTGATAAGAAAGCATAATATAACTTGAAGAATGGTTAAATTCGGATATTAAACGCTCAAAAATAGAAACCCCCAAACCTCTTTCTTTAGAAAAGTGTAAAATTTGAAGGAAATCAATACTTTCTTTTGGAACATTTAGATCTTCACTTTGGGTTATTGGAGGTAATTGTTGGTGGTCACCTACCAAAATGAAATGGTCTCCTTTCAATAATGGAATGATAGCAGAACTTTCCACAATTTGGGCAGCTTCATCTAAGATAACCGTATCAAATTTTGTATTTTCAAGCAATAAATTAGCAGCAGAAGTAGTAGTTGTGCAAATAATATCCGCGTTCTTTAAAACAAGTTTTGCTTTAAATGGGTCAATGATACTCTCCTTTTCACCTGTAGAATAAACATGCATTTCTCTACAAACATGTTCTATAGAATGTTTTAGTATCATCGGGTTCTCAATTGAAGATATCTTTCCAATTCGAATTACTTTCAATTCAGGAAATCTTTCAATAATTTTTAGTAAAATATTATCCACAGCTTTATTTGTATATGCGCTAATTAAAACAGGAAAAACTAGACCATATGTTTTTTTTCCATGTTTTATGAAGTAATCCAGGTTTGATTTCTTCTTTTTATCCACGTTACTATCGTTCTTATTTTTTTTGAATTTTTTCACTAAACGGTTAGCTATTTCCGTAATTATTGTTGTTTTACCAGTTCCTGGTGGTCCTTGAATCAAAACAATATCTTCAGATTTCATTGCCAGAGATATTGCCTGCTTTTGAGCCAAATCAAAGGAAAATGATTCATCAAAATTCAAAAATTCATCTTCTACTTTCCCAAGTTTTGGAGATGTGCGAAATAGAAGTAAATCTCTAAGTTTTTTAATATTTGGATAGAAATTAGAAATAGAGAAGCGACATAACATATCAACTGCTCGCTTTTGAAGATTTGTCATATAATTACTTGAAGTTAGGTCTATTCTATAAGATAAACTTGATTGAATCTGCTCTTCCGAATTAATTTCTCGAAAGATCATAATTAAGATTTTATCCTTAGAAATTTCTTTTATAATTCCGCTTATGCTCTCGGATGTTAGTGGAGTATATTCTTGTGGTGTAATTATTACATAGTCTCCTATTCTTATTCTAGTATTTTTTATAATTTGGTTTCCGCTCTTACTAAATGATATTAGATTTTCCCGATTTTTTTTAAAAATTGAATTAAATTGCAAATTTGCTATACAATTTCCTGTTTTTTCTCGGATTTCCGGAGGCATTTGCAATTCTTTTAGAATTTGAATATTATGATTAAATTCTTTATCAAGATGATACAAAAACCAGGACATATATGCATTTATTCGCTTGAAAAGTGCTTGTTGTTGAGCATTTTTCTCAAAAATTCCTTGAAATGGATTAATTTTATGCGATTTTACTAAAGGATTACTCATTTGAAGCCGATATTTATGAAAATTACATGCTTCTTTAGAAGAACATCGGGCACAAGTGTGTAAATCTCCAACTTGAGGCTGGTTTCCTAATAAGATATTCCAGATTTCATTCCTAATTTTTAAAACTTTTAGAAGCTCTCTTTCATCATATTTATATTCCAAAATTCTTTCGTTAATGGATAACCTTGGATATTCAATTAGTAATTTATCGACTTTTGAAGGAAAATATTCCTGCAAAATTGTTGCATACGCCATACTTTGGTAAAATGCAGTGATCTGTGAGGAACTAGGACTTGTTCCAGTTTTTGTCTCAATTATCACAAAATGTGAATGAGGGATCGTTTGAATTAAGCGATCAATTCTTCCTTGAATACCTAAATATTTGGAATAAATCATTTTTTCACAAATAATTTCATATTTTCCATACTCTTTCGAATAATTTTCTAATTCTCTTTGAATGAAATCAAGTTCATTTTCAAGATAATTGCTTTTAAATTCTCCTATAACAAAACTCAAATCTATTTTTAAGGCTACAAAATAACCCCAATTAATGTAACAAGCTTTGTTGAAGGAAGCAAGAACGTTTTGTTCTAATATTTCTCTTTGTTTTACTATTATTTCTAAATTAGAATTACTAAAAATTATTGATAAGTAATCATGAAATAAATTACCCCAGAGCAAATTTACATTGATCCTACTATACGCATTAATATAGACATTCAAAAAAGATTGCATCTCACAATAATTATAGGATCCAATCCAACTTGAATTGATAAATGTATCTGTATCTAAAATGGCTTGATGAATCTCAAGATAATGTGATTTGTTATCTAACTCTTTTAAATTTCCTTTTATAATGGTAATTTTTAAGGGTAATCTATAACGGGCGGGTTCAGAATTTAAAATAATAGATAAATAACCATAAAAAAAAGCTAGGATTTTTTCTTCAGCTTCATCTACAATAAGAACTGTTAGGAAATTCTCTTTTTTATTATATTTAAGGATTTTATCAATTCTGCAAATCACAGGTTGATTTATGGAAATATCTTCTTTAATTTCCTTGAATATTGTGATAATTCCATCAAATTTAATTAATTTTTTATCATCCAACATTGTTAAAAATCCTTTTTATTCAATATATTTCTCTACAATTATATCATAATTTTACCTTTTTAACTTCATGATATCTTGAGTGAATTTTAAATTATAAATCAATTCTTCTATAAATTTTTTTATTTTTCCCTTAAAATGTCATACTCCTAGAGATTAAACCAATTTGGTTGTATAAAAAGTAATGATCCAATAGAATTAAAAAGTGAGCAGAATTTTTAACACTTAAAATCCTATGATGAGGACCATTTCATGACTAAAAAATATTGGAAGACACTGAAAAAAACGACATTAACAATGCTAATTACAATATTATTCTTAGTTTCTATCTCAATACCAATGAATATAGAACCAAATAATACAATTTTTAATAATACTGAATCATCAATTGTAGAATTACCAAATGCATCATTATATGAGTATGAGAATCCTATTAAAGGAGTCGGCAATAATAGAACCTTGAGGACATTCTTGCAGAATTCTTCTGAATCTAGTGGTGTTAACAAATTTAATATTTCAAGTGATGCTAATGATGAATTTTTAAATAAAGGCCAATATAATTTCACTTTTGATAAAAGTTTTAATACTACTTATACATTAGAAGATGATACGCCTTTTGTATCTCCAAATACAGATTTCGTGCTAAATGAAGAAACTTCATTAGAAAATAATATTACTATTATAGAGAGTAGTGGTACTTTTCCGGAAGATCTAAACGCTAGTATAGTAGCTGAAGACTATAATTTCCTAAATATTCCTAGTACAACAGGGACTCCTAAATCAGCAAAATTTAATTTTTCAACAGAATTTTCAACTTTAAAAATTAATCAAGTAATCGGATTCATATTCGAATTAAAATTACGAGTACTAGATAATCCTGCAGATTTAAATATATCTATCTATGATCTCATTGAGCAGAAATGGGATAAAGTTTATTCAAGTTTAAATTATGAGGTTATGGGGTCGTACCAATTACTTACTTTTAATATTACTAATACAAATTTAAGATATCTTAATGCTACTCAAGATCCCCAATTTTCATTTAGTTTTTATAATCAAGCTGATACTTTTGAAATCCGTTTGGATTATGTATCAATAAAATTACGTCTTACAAATGAAATATACATTAGAGGTGATTCAGGGAATGAATATGAAGCTGCATTGGAATTTAATATAATGGGAAATAGCACTTTTTATGGATTCCAAGCATGGGTTAGATCGTTTAATGTTACTGATGTTGGGGAAGAAGTGAGACTATCAGTAGAACTTTATCATACTAATCTTTCATCTCCCGTTAAAAGGAGTGATCTTGTTGGAGCTAATGCAATAAATAAAACCGAACCAGTTTCAAGAATTGGAGTCATGAAAAATTTCACTAATTATTCCCTTGATGAACCTTTTTGGTTTGATATGTTTCCATCAGGTGAATTTTTAGAAATCGGGAATTATTTTATTGTAATATCATCAAACACTACTGATAATGATGGTGGAAAAGGATTTTCACTTGTAACTCTTCCATATATTGAATTTCAAGGCAGTTATCATGCACCTTCTGATAAAGTATCTAAAAGAGATCATCTATTATTAGAAGGGAATAGTACCGGATGGAGTCGTTCACAGGTAAGTCGTCTTACAGCAAAATTTGATGTTGATGCAGCAGCGTTTTCAATAAATTTAACTCGCCCTTATCGACCTTCCGAAATAGAAGCAAAAATCGAAAATGAGGATATTGTAGATACATTTATTTCCGTTGAAGATTATCCTTATGATGATATTGGAGATTACGCGACTACATGGTGGGGATTCGGTACAATAGATCACACTTATGATACTCCAATACAAGCAACATATAATAATTTCGAGGTAATATTATCATGGAATGCTAGTATTTATTCTGGTAATATTGATTTAGATGTGAGATATAATGTAGAAAAATATTATGATGAAAACGCTACATCGAATTATACTTTAATTTTGGGAGAAAACCCAACTTGGAATGTATCTTATTATTTCGATAATACCAGTTCAAAATTTGATAATTGGAATTTTACGGAAATGTGGTATTTCGTACCAGAAGATTGGACATTAAAAGAATTTCTTGGACCAAATCAAATTGATTATATGGTAAATACTACCTATTCAACGTTTGAAGATAACCAAAATGTTTTGAAAGTAAATTCAACGATTGTTGAAAATGGTACATCTGGAGTTTATCTACTTAATGCAGAATCCAATAATTATATTAAAATTTGTTCATTGCAGCTCCATTATAATGAATATAAATGGACTACTAATGGATTTATGCCAGGAGATAATGTTTCAATTGCTGTTGGTGTCTCTGATTCAGATGGAAGATGGATTCAAAATAACGGTGAAATTACAGCTAGATTGTACAACAAAACTGGTGATCTAGTTTCCATGTATACACTTTATGATAATTCAATTAAAACAAATGATACTCATTCTTGGTATGAATTTCAATCACAAGATATATTCTTTAACACAGAATCTGTTCCAACTGGTATATATAATGTAGTTGTTAATTGGACTAATGGGGATGAAGTTGGATTTTTAAAACGAGAATTATATTTAAATAATTATAATGCAAGTATCTTAGATTTCCACAATTACAATGAAGAAAAACATTCAAATCAGATTTATGGAAGAGTAATTGATGCCTTTGATACAGATATTGGAACCTATGATTTATATTTATATGCAATTAAAAATCTTACAACTGCTGAATTTAGTAATGAATATTTCATCAACCGCTCATCAAATGACCATTTGGGATCTAATACTGAATTATATTTAGTTGATTTTATGCAGAATGAAACAGTTCTAAATGCTAATGAAGATGTGAATTTCATTATTAATCTTGAAAATCGACATTCTACAATTAATTATAATGTTTCAATAACTGCAGAATTAATTTCTCTCATAAACCCAGAAAATGAATGGATAATTTCGTCGGGTTCAAGTGGTTCACAAAATCTTGCTATTTCAGGAGATCCCAATGGAAATGATCAAAAACAATTTGAATTTAGTTTAAGCATTCCTACTCCTGAAGAGGGTGGTGTGAATTGTCCTATTCGAAATGGTCCGATGGCTATAAAATTAATAATAATAGTTGATGGTGATACCATTTTTGAACAGATTCAAGAAGAATATTTGTATTATACTCCTTTATCTGATACCGAATTTGAAGGTGATGTATGCCAACCAATAAAAATATATGAAGATAGGATTGGGCCAACATTTATTGCTTCATTTGATAGGTTAACCATGGATTTACCTGAGAATATTACATATTACGTTCAAGTTGTGAATGATTATTTCATGGGAACTGAAAATGAAGTATTTAAACCATCTGAATTATATAAAGTAGATGGAGATATACTTAATTTCCAAATAGAACAAAATGTGATAAATAGAATTTCTACTTTAAATTTAACAGGTCAAGCAGTTGATGAATACAGTAATCCGTTAGCATCAATAGATCTAGAATTTAAATATAATGATTCCACAAACTGGGTTCCTTTCGATAGTACATCAGGAAATAATCAAATTACCACAGATGAAAAAGGATTTTTCAATTTTGAATTTTCATTAGTAAATACTCCAATATTACCTAACTTGGAAATTATTACTTCATATGCAGGAAATGAAAGTGTTCTAGCTTTCAATAAGACACTAAATATAACCTTGCATAAATATAATAATGAAATCGATTTGATATTTGAAAATAAAACACTCGTAAAACCAGTTCATAATATCATTTCCTTCAAGATCGTAAATACTGGTAATTCTACACTAGAAAATGTGACACTTAGTATAATAGAAGACAATTCGACATATGATACTTTTATATATTCTGTAAATATATTGAAAAACGCGATATTACTTCCTGGAGAATATTTCACTATTGATATTGACTTCTTTGACAGCAAATATAATGAAAATTTTGCTAATATTACTATAAAAGTTGAAGCGTTTGTTAGAGAAATTGGTGAGCAGAAAGTTCTACTTGAAGAACAATATACTTTTCAAATATATTCCGTTAATGAAAGTCAATTATCATCAACAACAGTAGTATTCTTTTTCTTTGTAGGAGCAGGATTACTTTGGGTGTTTGGAGGGTTATTTATTAAGAAGAATATATCTGAATTTAACACCATACCAGATACCTATGTCTCAGAGAAGAAAGCCAAAAAGCGCAGAACCGGGAAATATGTAAATGTAGCTGATTTAAGTAGAAAAAGTGAGAAGAAACCGGAAGGTTCTGAAGAATCCTCAACTAGTCTTGATGATCTATTAGACGAAGAAGAAACCAAATAATTTTTTTCTCCTTTTTTACTTTATTTGTTTTATTCCTAATAATTCGTCTCTCCCCGTTTTATAAAAGTTGAAATATTTGCCTATTTACTCATTTGGCTAATAAATTTCATTGTATTTAATATAATTTTGCATATACACTTCTTCTTGTAATGATTGTCAAAATTGTTAAGTTTTATCATCATTTTATATCTTCTGAACAGAAAAAGTGATTGCTGAAAAAAGATCGTTTTATCACCAAAAAATTTTTATTGCTGATTGAAAAAAAGATTCCCACATATTTCATCATGTGATTCTTTAATACTTACAATGGGGGTTTAAAAATCAAAAAAATTCTCAATTCACTCCACAGACAGAACAATGTTTCAAAATTTGGATCATAATTTAAGAAACCAATTAAGATACAAGGTTTATAGTTATGATCAAGAAGGAAAACCTAAAAAAACAAAAAAATAATAATTTAGTTTTGGTGTTGTTAAATTTAGAATAATTAAATAAAAATAAAAAAGGTTATTTCATTATGTTTTTCAATTGACGCAACAACAATCCAACGCTGCTTTTACCGTCGATTCCTAAAAAGCCTAAAACCATAAGATTTTTGTTCTTTACCGCTATCAAAAATCCCTCATCCATTCCCAAAGTCATTTCCAACAAATCACCCTTGTTAAGAGCATCAATTTTTGTTTTAAATATTTTACTCACGCTTTTTGCAATAATGTCATGGTCCATATCAGTTATTGTTTGTCCGATTAGAACTTCTCCATTGTTTTTGGCTAAAACTAATCCTTCACAGACAGCAATTTCGCTCATAATTGATTCTAATTTAGGAGCTAACTCTTCTTTTGAACTCATGTCTTTTTTTTAGTTTATAAACTTAAAAGATTAATGGAGATTTTCTTTAAAATTAAGAAAAAAAGTAAAATGAATAAAATCAGTAATTTCTAACTTTTGTTTTTTGTATTTTTAAATTAATAAAAGCTAATAAGTTGAAAAAATGTAGAGGATAAATAGATTTTGATTTTAATAATTGGCGATAGTCCTTAGTACAATTAATATAAGTCCTTCCTGTGGTGCAATCATTACTTCACCCTTATCTGTCTCAAGTCTAAGAAAATTTAATCGTCCTTCACCTAATACTTCCGCTGTTTTCTTGGCGCGCGAAATTAAAGAAGTAATATACGCACTGATCTCTTCTGTCCGTTCAATCTGTTCACCTTTGAAACTGCTTTGAATCGGCAGACCCTCCGAATCACAAATTATCACTGCGCGAGTTTGTTCATCATTCATAAATTTGTTAATAATATTTTTGATAGCTTTTCCATCGATCATATTTTGAAACTTCCTTTAATTTTTTTTTTTGAGACTTCCTTGAAATATCCTAAGTATGTTTATTAATTGTTTTCTCACTTTTATATTTTTTATTATACAAAAAACTCCATCTTTCAATTTTCCATATACACCGATATTATTTGAATAATATGTTAATAAAATAATGCTTCTACAATTAGGTTTTATAGAGAAATATTTTGAATTATTCATAGGAAGCTTACTATTCGATTGATGTGGATTGATGTGGATTATTGTGGAAAAAGGATTTCAAGAAATTAAACCAGTTTTTAATGTGAATGAAAAAAATCAAAGTTTTGTTGGAATAAATGAAGTGAATGGAGAGCAAAACATAGAAAATCAAGAAAATCATATGAAATCGGAGTTTTTTGATCTCAGAAATATCAATAATAAAAGACTTGAAATTAGTAATCAAGCGAAATCAATCAGTAAAATTCAAAAAAAGGGAGTTCTTTTCACGCATGGTCCTGCTGAATTAAATGCTTTAATAAACGATGTTGAGCTAAAACGTGTTATTCATGATAATCCTTGGGAGATCAACGTTGAAAAAGCCTTAGAAAATTTCAGAAAACTAATTTATGATAATTCAGAAATCAAATTTAGAATTGGGGGGCGATTAATATATTCTGCGTCTCAAATTGTTCACGCAAAATCGAATTTAATTATTAAAGAATCTAATGAAACTCAAGAAGATCTAATTATTAATGAATTAGAAGGGGAAGAATTTGATGAACTTGATGAATATGGCGATTCTGACTATGATGAAAGTGGGGATAACAATAATGAGCTAAATTCAAATAATATTGCAGGAATATTATCTGCAATTTCACATCAAAAAGACATATCAGCGAATTGTAATCTTCCAAATTCTGAAACTATTGCAGCTTATAAAGCTAATCGTGACAAGGAATTAGCTTCTTCTTTTTCTACATATCCTTTTTATCATGAAGATCGGCATGGGCTTAGGTATATTGCATCACCTGTGCGTAAAATATATAGAAGAATTGATCTAGATGATTTAGGAAAAGCCTTGATAAAAACTTTGAATTATCAAATCAAATCATCTAATAGGAAAAACTCTGGAATTTCAAAAAGAAATTTAGCATCTTCAATTTTGTCTGCCCAATTTTTAAGGAAGGCTGAAGAGGAGCATGCATTGGTTGAACTTCATATTGAAAACATGCTTAAAAGAATTAACACAATTTTTAAAGAGAATTTTCAACCCGTCTCTTTTCTAACTCTAATTATTACTCCCGATGCTGAAGGAATTGTGCGCACTTTATTATATTTATTACAATTAGTAAACAGAAAACAAGCTCAACTCTGGCAGATCATAGATGATGATTCAATCAAAGAAAATATAGAAGAATCTACGGGAATTGACATTTTTATTACCCCTATAAAACAAGCCTAATGATTTTTAAACATAGAATAATATCTTTAATACAGAAATGAATACACCTATTCCAGTAAAGCTTGAATTGCGACATGCCTTAAGTTTACTTAAACAAGGAAAAACGCTAGAAGCTTTAAAGAAATTTGAATTTTTGCAAGTAGAAATGAATGCTCAGCAACATTCTGATTCATCTACGGCTATTTTAAATTATTCCTTAGCTTTAAACATGATTTATGATCGAAATCTCGCTGCCGCTAAAGAATCACTCTATCATGATGATGAATTAAAAACTGCAGTTATTCTGGTCAATATTTTGAATATTTATGAGATTTTAAGAAATATCAGTAGTGAAAACGACCGTGTTCTACATAAGAAATCTCAAAATTTCTCTCAACTGGAAGAAAAATGGGTATTAAAAAAGTTAGGAATAATAAAAAGCACTGAAATACAAAAAAGGCAATTTAAAAGAAAGTTTGATGAAGTAAAGGCTGATTTTGAGTTTACATATAGCATATTTTTTGAATTTTTTCTCCCAATCATTGAGGAAATTGCTAAAAAGCCGTATAATACTGATAGTATTAATAAGATTATTCAAATAATATATAAAGAAATTGGAAAGGAATATATTAATTTAGCAAAAAATGCAATTAAGAAAAAAAATATAATTATTTCGATACAGATCCTTCAAAAAAGCCAGCTAATATTTAAAGATGATTCAAAAAATACAAGAATTCAAGGATTTTTAGGTGAATTGCAAAGAAACATTGATTATTTAACAGCAGAATATTATTTAAAGGCAGGAAATTATTATTCGAACAAGAATCAATTCAAAGAAGCTGCGAAATTATTTAGAAAAGCATATCATTATTATAGAATACAAAAAGAAGAAGAAAACCAGAAAAAATCCAAAGAGTATTATCTTCAAACATGTGTAAAATTCGGAAAATATAATTTAAAAATTGCAAATCAATACAGTAAGAATTTAGATACAGAAGATGCAATCTTATATTTTCAAAAAGCCATTGGAAATTTCAAAAAAATAAATGCTAGAAAAGAATATTCAGATGCAATCGAGCAATATAATAATTTTATAATATATATGGGAGATATCGAATATAAAAAAGGTAAAAAAATTAAATCTGAATCATTAAGCGCGCTAAATCAACAAATTAATCATTTTCACAATGCACTGGATATGTATGCAAAAGCCGAACATGACAGAAAATGGAAAAAATGTAAATCACTACTAACCCGTTCACAAAAACAAAAAATGAAGATTTTATTAAATGATTCTCAAAAAGCCCATAGAAGTAAGAATTTCAATTATGAATTTCTCATTTTAGAGGAAATACATTTATTGTGCTATGAGCTTGAAATGGTTTCAAAAGCGCAGCATTATGCTGCTGATTTAGAAAAACTTAAACGCAAAGTTAATTTAGAACAGGTTGAGCAACTTAGAAAAACAAAATTTGATGGAATGGTGAGCCTTATGCAAAAAGGTAGCGATTATTTATCCGATAAAGTAAAAACACAAATTATTTCTCCTAAACCTCACGAGATCAAGACAGTAAAAAACGACCTCCCTAATGTTTTTGGTGATGATTTGAATACTACGGTTTTCATCCATAGTAATAGATCCTCAAGAAATATTGATCCAGAGACCACACTTAGGCACCCCGATCAGATTTTTCCAGGTTCTCAATTTTCTTCTAATTTATTTCAAGAAACGCTTAAGATACAAAAATTTAGCAGTAAACATAACGAAAATGAACATAAAGAACTTAAAAAAGTGAATCAGATTGTAAAGAAGTTTAATATGCAGGGATTTTTGGAAGAACACGAAATCCAGACGCTCCAAATGTATGGTTTAAATCTTCCAGAACAGGTAATTTATTATCACAAATATCCTAATTCAAATTACCAATTTTATGTGTTAAAAACAAACTTAGATTATCCCAAAGTCCTATTTATACCTACGAAAAATATTATTAAAAGAAAAATATATTTCGGTTTAATCATAGATAAAATAGACACATTTATTAATACTTCAACGGATTTACTAAATTCTTCTGAAATATTAGAGAATCATATTAAATTTGCTTTAAATCATCCAAAGTGGAATCAAATAATGGAAGGCTTTCAGTATTCCACGTTAAATATATATTTCTCCTTCCTAAATGCAATAAGATTATATTCAAACAACTCTTCGTTAAAAGAGGTTGCAAAATATATAAATTCATCCTTAATTGCAGAATATTTAAATATACCTACTGAAAATATGGAAAATAGATTACAAGAACTTAAGACAGTTAAATATTTTGAAGAAATTTTCAGTTGGAGTGATAATATTAATACCCAATTATTTTTTATAGGGCTATATTATTTTGCACGAAAGAAGTATATGAAAGCTAGCATATTGTGGTGCAAACTATTAGTAAGTTAAATATTTTTTTCTTTTTCTTCAAATCAAATCTAATGTTTATACTCAATTATTAAGCTGGATTATTAATAAGACTGCCCCTATTGACATAATTATGCCTCCAATTAATCGATCCTTAATTTTTTCTTCAAAAAATAGATATGAAAAAATAATTGAAAGGATAATAGATAACATAGATAAAGGTTCTGCGACTGATACTTCCATTTCGGTTAAAACGATTAATAAAAATAAATAAGAAAATGCATTTGTTCCACTTCCGATTAAAAACTCTTTATAGCGCGATTTAAAAGTTGGTATTATATCTTTAACTTTTTTAGTGAAAAGTAAGATGATGAAAATATCAAAGCTGATTAAAAAATAAAGTGCAATGCTGTATTCTCCGGGATTGAATGTTCTAATTAAAAATGTATCAATAACACGCCCTATTGCCATTAACATTGAAACTAAAATCATTAATTGGCATCCTCTATTATTATAAACCGCCTTCAAAGAATCTAATAATCTAGCTTCTTTATTTAAGAAAGTAGTTCCAAGAAAAAGCATAAAAATTCCAATTATTTTAAGAGTATTGAACGTATCCTCTAAGAAGAGTATTGAAAGTATTAGTAGGAAAAAAATATTAAAATTATAAAAAGGAACTATCAAAGAAACTTCATAATTTGAAAGAACATTAATATAGATTAAAAAAGCTGCAGTATAGATTACTGAACTTGGGAATGCATAGAGTAAAACGATAAAATCCCATGAATAATAAAAGAGAATTGGAAGAAGAAGAAAAGTAGGGATGAAAAATAACAAAAACGTTGAAATAATTGAATTTTTTTCCATTCCTGCTTTTTTGAAAGCAATTCTCTCATAACCTAAAAGTAAAATTCGCCCAGTTAAAGCGGATCCTGCAATAATTCCCATTTTTTTATTCCATTTCTTCAATTTTTCCGGATTTTGCTGATTTATACATTAGTTCAACGATCTTAAGAATTTTTAGACCAAATTCTCCATTAGTTTGCGTTTTTTTACCAGTTTCAATACATTCAATAAAATGCTTCATTTCTTGTGGATAACCAAATGTCCAAGCTTCCTCAGGAACAGGATATGTCCAACCGATTGTACTTCCCGCTTTTTCAACAGAATATCCATATCCTTTTTCACTATAGGCAATTAGAGGTGTCATTCGACATGGGTCAGCGATTACTTGACCTTTAGTTCCATAAATTTCAAACAACATACTATAACCACCGGGAGCGGTCCAAGATTCTTCAATTGAGACATGCGCTCCATTTTTAAAATTTAATATACCAATAGCATTATCTTCAACTTCGCATTTACCAAATTCTCCCCGATCTGGTTGAATGGTTGAAGTTTGACAAAAAACACTTTTAACATCATCTTCCAAAAACCATAACAAACACGCAATATCATGAATTCCCAAATCAATCAAGGACCCTCCACCTGACTTTTCCTTTTTATAAAACCAAGCACTATGAGGTCCTGAATGTTGTTCTTTGCCCCTTGCTTTATATATTTTCCCTAATCCCCCTTCTTTAATTATTTCTTTCATTTTTCTAAAAGTTGGTGCATAGATATTATTTTCACAATAAAATATTTTCTTACCTGCATTTTTTGCTGCAGAAATTATTTCTTCTCCCTCTATTGAAGTTCGGGCTAAAGGTTTCTCTATCATTACATGTTTTCCTGCATTTAATGCGGCTATTGCAACTTCTTTATGCAAATAATTAGGTAAACAGATGCTTACTGCATCAAGATCTTTTTTTAGTAAATCTTGATATATCTCTATAGGTTCGCCAGGAATTTCATATTTCTTCATTAATTTCTTAGCTTGCTCTGACAAAAGAGATGATATACCGATAATCTCGACGGAAGGAATTTGTTTATAAGCAAGACAGTGAAAATCGGCAATAAAACCAGATCCGATTATACCAACTTTAATTTTCTGCATAATATCACTTGATCAATTTCTGAATTAAATTTATTGTATGATTATTATAAGGATATCGGGATTAAAATAGAGTATCTTCATTCCGATATTGGTACGGTCGAGCGCATGGATTTAATCCGAGAATTGAGGCAAGGCTCCTTTGATGTTATAATTGGGATTAATTTACTCCGAGAAGGATTAGATCTTCCTGAAGTAGGGCTTGTTGCAATTTTGGATGGAGATAAAGTCGGATTTTTGCGAGATACTTGATCCTTGATTCAAACTATTGGTCGTGCTTCTCGAAATGTCGAAGGAAGAACCATAATATATGCAGATAAGGAAACGAATGCAATTCGAGAAACCATCAAAGAAACCTATCGCCGTCGTGATAAACAAATAAAATATAACAAAGACCATAACATAACACCCCAATCGATTAAAAAACGGATTCAAGACTCATTAGCCCCAGAAATGGAAGAACAAGCCAGCTTGTCTTTCCATCAAGTTCTGTTTGAAACGATTGAGAAAAATCTTACCGAAGATCAACTTTTGCAAAGTGCTGCTAATCAACAACATTAGGGATATGTGGAAGAACGAAAAAAAATGCCCGCGAGCACGCTTGGGTAAATTGCTCAATCATTCTTCATTTTTTATAATTACTATTGCGAATACAAAATAGAACATGTTCGTACGCAGATTTTTGTAAGTTAAATCTGTACTGTTAATGATAAACTTGCAAATCATCCACGCATTAGAAGCTCCAGAAATTGATACAGCTCATAAGCTGAGTGCTCGCAAATTGATGGATTATGAGCATGCCCTAGTCGTAATGCTCGATTTAAAACCGAAAGAAACATTTCTCCCTCATATCACTCTCGTTGATGTATTTTTTTATATTTTAGAAGGAGAAGGGGAAGTTAAAATTGCCGATGAAGTAAAACATGTGAAAAAAGATGATATCATTTTTAGTCATGCTAAGATTGTGCATCTATTAAGGAATACGCATGATTCTACCAATTTTCGAATATTGATGGTGAAAACTCCGAAACCGACCTCAGAAACAAAATTATTATAGATGTTCCTTAATTTTCATCGATTGTTGTTGGATTTTTTTCATTTCATAGTTTCTTTCCTTCACTAATTTCTTCTTTTCTATTCCAATCATTAAATTGTTCGTCCAGCTTCTCTATGAAAATCATGATATCCTCTTGATTTTTATTAATATTCTGAAGTACTGGAGCAGTAATAACGGCTTGCATTATTTCAATCGATCCAATATCTTCCATTTTTTTCCCTGAAAGAAGATTTTCATAGTGTTTAGTGATTTTCTCACTGAGATCAGTAATGAATCGGGACAATTCTTTTGCATTTTGCGACAGTTCTGAAAGTTTTTGATCGTATTCGGCTTGATCTTTAATTTTTTTATTGAATGTTTCAATCTCTTGGAAAATCTTTTTGATTTGCTGGAATGCTTTTTTGTATTCCTTTTCATTATAGATAGAGACAAGTTCGTTGTAATTCTTTTCAATATATCTGTATTCTAAAAAATATCTATTATACTTGACG
>JAUWOE010000285.1 GCA_030612265.1 Promethearchaeum sp. | reverse complement strand
AAGAAATTTCTAAGCATATCCTTATTATCGTTATTATATTCATCCAAAAATTTTTGTGCTAAGTAAGAAAGGTGTGATTTGCACCATTGAACCCAATTTTCTTGCCCCATTTGTTGATGCCAAGATTCTTCTTCCATTATTTTATGCTCACAACGCATTGCAAATCCTTCTTCATATAATTGCCAGAAAGGAGATTGGCTTTCAATTGGTAAATTCCTTTCTTTTCGCCAGTTAAAATGAATCAAGTGACCCATTTCATGCGCACTTAAGGGTGCTAAAGTATCAAAGGTATTCCAATTGCATTCAATAATATTTTCAAGACCAAATAAAACTGCCGGTTTTCCTCGGAATTCAGTAGCCCATCCCGCTCCAACACCGATTCCGACATAAATAACAAAATTTAAAGTAAAATCCAGCTCAAATTTTTGAAGAGCTCTTGGCGCGACAAAATCTATAGCTTTTTTTAATTCGTTTCTCACTGATTTCATATATCGAACTGAATCATTAAGTTTTGGAAAAACATGCTCTTTTGCGATTTTTTTCCAATCCTCCCCATCATTCTGGTAACTTTCTATTTGTATCTTTAAAAGATCTGGCCATTTTTCCATGTATTTTGTATTCCAAATCTCAATCTGATTTTCAATATCTTTATTCTCCATTAATGGCCAAATTTCTTCAAAATCATCAAATGTATCGAAAATCTTCCATTTTTTCAAATTCTCTTCACTTTTTTTAAGAATGTTTACTAATTTAAATTGATTAAGATTAGTTTAAAAGAAAGAAGAAAATTCGGCCAGCATTTTACTTCTCCAGAGATCTTTGAATCATATATCCTTCCCGAGATAAAAGAAATCCTAAAAAATTATGTTTGGGTTGATTTATTTGCCGGATCTGGAAATTTAATTCTACCGATATTAAAAATTATACCGAAAGAGCATCGTATCGAATTTTTTAAAGAGCATATCTATTTGTTTGATGTTCAAGAACATTGCATTGAAGATTCAATTAAACATGCTGTAAGTTTAGGTATTCCACGACACATCGCTGAAAAAAACATAATTCTTAACGATTCACTTAAATCGTTTCCGAAATTACTATCGAAATCTAATCTAAACTTTCCAATTTTCCACATCACAAATCCTCCTTATTTGTATTTAGGCTATATAGTGAAGAACAAAGAAACTCAGAAATATATCAGCCTTTTTCAAGGTGATAATAAAGGTTACCAAGATTTATATCAAATAGCTTTAATAAAAGATCTTAAAAACAACGTTAGAGACATGATTTACATAATTCCCTCCAATTTTCTTTTTGGAAACTCAGTCTCAAATAAAATTCGTGATGATTTGTTAAAATATTATCGAATTAAAAAAGTGTACATTATTGAAAAAAAAATTTTCAAACATACTGGAACTAATGTGATGATTACTTTCTTTGAAAGGAAAGATGAAATGAAAAATGAGATTTTAGAGTTTAATGGAGTAAAAATCGGATTGGATAAAAATATTGAGAAAGCTAGAAAATATAAATTAAGCCCAAAATACCATTATAAAGCAGGTTTTGAATTTGAAGAATTTATTGAAAAGATGAAAGCGAAAACTCCTTTGAAATTATCATATTATCTTAAAATCAGTGAAACTAATTCCTGTAAGGGTAAAACTAAAGTTAATTTAATCGATTCAAACGATTTCAACGGAACAAACTATAAAAAAATTAAAATCCAGGTTAATCAAAATTTAGCTGAGAGAATTAGGAATAATACGCTTTGGATTAGAACAGTTGATACTGGATCTTGGGATGGAAGAGCTGGGTTATATTTTATTAAAGAAAACTTTGATGTAGACGGAATTATTGTAACTAAGAATACATACCGAACAAACCCTATTCAGATTTTCTTTCAAACACCAATTTCTGTTGATGAACAATACCTACTTAAAGATTTTTTCAACTTAACACTGGAATATTTGAGAGAGATTACAGATAGTGAGTTTATGACTACCTATAAATATTCAGGGGCAAATTATACGCGAAAGTATTTTGGGCTTTCACAAGCCAAAAAATTAATCGAAACTTTTCCAATTCGCGATTTAAATAAGGTCCAGCTGGAAAAATTAAAAGAAATAATAAAATTAAAGGATTCCAAGAGTTTAATATCATTTTTAAAAAATAAAAAATAAAAAAAATAAAATATGAAAAACAAAAAATGGAAAATATATTCCAATCTTAAGAACCTTTCGCTACCGTTAGCTGAGGTTGAAAATGAGGTCGAGGCGTTGATTTGGAGATTGTAAATTTACTCCACCAATATCCATTAAGAAAATTAAGAATGATCTTTCTCCCTTTTCCCATTAACCATTCAAGACTAAATTTATTGTTGAACTTTTTCCAGATCCAAATAATCAAAAACCATGTAATAACGACTGTTGTTATATATAACATTATCAAGGGAAAATTCGTTGAAAAAGCTCCTTTATGCAAATAAACAAAAAGCAAATACCAACTTTGGGCAATTAATGGCTCTAAAATATAAATTTTGTCATATCTACATAGTCTTTCCACAATGGTATATTGTAGTATAGCAATCTAATAGTGAATTATATCTATTTTCCAAATCTAATTTTTACTTTTGCTTTAATAATGTTAACATTCTAATATATTTCCATGAAAAAAACATCGGTGTCTCCGATTTACTCAATTTTGTAAATAAGAAATTGACAAGAAATTTTTAGATTAATATTCTTTTATCTTCTTTATCAGGTGTTTATATCTGAATTTTGAGATATTTTTTAATGACTGAAGAGGATGCAAAATTTTATAAGCTCTGTTTTTCGAGATCCATCCAAATGTCAATATCAACCAAATAAAATCTGCAAAAAATAGCACGTTTAGATTATACATTTCACAGTAATCATAAAGTGGGCGGTCTTCCGTTAAAATAATGTATTCTTCAATTAATTTTATTCCAAGGATACTGGCATCAGCTCTGTCATAACCATCTTTTAAAGCTCTTTCAAATCCCAATTGATTTTGAACGGGGGTAATATGGGTTTTCATTTTATCATATGATAAAACTTCATGATATTTCAATTCGTCCTCAATCTCATGTGTAATTTTAATCTCAGCACATTGATATAAGGTTTCGATAAATTTTTGGTTGATTATCTTATCTTCACGCAATGCATCCATTTTCATCCAGGTGCCAGTATCTATGACAAATTTTAAATCCATAGATCATTATAGGTACTCTTTTATATATAAATTTACTATAAAATAATAGATGTCACAATTAAACTTTAACATCCCTAATGAAGCGGAAAAGTTTCTTAAAATCATGGGAGAGCATGAAAATATGTCCAAATCGGCATATGCGAAGAAAATTTTTATGGATGCTGTTAATCTACGCATGATGCCTTATTACGCACTTCTCTACAAAAAAGGGGAAATTTCTATTAAGAAAATTGCCAGAAACACGGGAATACATTTTACTAAAGTAATTCACGAAATTGCTATATTAATTGATGATATCATTGAGGATGAAGATTTATTCCAAAAAACTTCAGAAATGAACCAGAAACTTCTCTCCCAATTTCAAGGTGAAATGAAGAAAAAGCAAATTAATTTCGATGCTGGTGTGAATTGATCTTCAAAATTTGTCCAAGTTTTATTTTACTTTAAATGATGCATCCTATTCAACTTTTTAATAATTACTTGATTTTTTCCCGAAATCGAACCCACTCAAAGGATTATCAAGGCGACTTTAATATTAAAAAATGGTCTCTACTAATTTTCCAAGCCCTGCACTAATATCATCTCTTATCACTTCTCCAGTACGATTAGAAGAGGTTAATTTCTCCCAAATTTGCTCGGATTCATGTACATTTTCATTAAATTTTGAAAATTTTTGATGCGCAAGGAATGATTGCCCCTCAAAAACATAACAACTCATGAACGGAGGCATGCCCGTCATTAAACTCGTATATTTACCAAAACTTGCCCTGTCTAAGCCTTCTGAAAAGATCTCATCGCTGAAACTGTTGAATGCTGAAAGAAAACCGCTGAAAAGTTCTTCATTAATTTTCCATTCCTTGTTAAATATCTTGGTATAGAGTGGGATTCCAGAATTTGCCATTATTAATAATAATATTGGAGATTCAGGTGATGTTTCTGGGATTTCTGCTGCTTTCTTTTTTAACATCGTTAAAATTTGATCGTTAATGTCGATTTTTTCGAGTCGTTCAGATATCGGAACATTTTCTTTTTTCATTCTATCCCAAACATCAAGATTTTGAAGGAGTTTATCATGTTCATTTGAAATTTTTATAGCAAGCAGATTCAAACCGTATCTTTCTACAATCTGTTGTGCTTTTGTTAAAGATTA
>JAUWOE010000297.1 GCA_030612265.1 Promethearchaeum sp. | reverse complement strand
TACTAATTCTATCGCACAATTAAGCCCTGCCGCACCGATACAAATGATTGCAGTATGAAAATGTGATTTCTTTTAATTTCACCTTAGAGTAAAAACGTTAGAGTCTAAGAACATGAAATCCCGCATCAAGATTTAAAACTTGTCCCGTAGTATAGGGGATCAAGCCTTTTGCTAAAGTTACAGCTGCTTTTCCTATATCTGCTGGATTTCCCCAACGTTTTATTGGTAATAGTCCTTCCGTAATTAATTTGTCATATTTCGATTTTACTCCCTTAGTCATTGGAGTTTTAATAATTCCTGGTTGTATTTCATATACGGGAATATTATATTCCGCTAGGCGATCTGCATAAAGTTTCGTCATCATAGATAATCCTGCTTTTGAGATACAGTATTCACCTCGAGTGGTTGAACTTGTAAAAGCTGATATACTCGAAATTGTAATTATAGAAGGGTGATAATCAAGATTTTTATTTTTTTTCCCGAGATCAATCATGTAATTCGCTAGTTGTTGGGTTAAAAAATAAGGGCCTTGCAGATTAATTTTCAATACAAATTCATAATTTTCCTCTGAAGCTTTTAAGATATCTTCCCGCTCGAGAGGTGCAACTCCTGCATTATTCACAAGAACATCGATCCTTCCTATATTTTCTTTTATTGTTTTAATTAAATTCGCTCGAGATTCGCTGGAAGAAACATCACATTTTATAAACATAGTGGATTCTTCATTATTCTTAAAAATCTTCTCTTTCGGTTCATGTCGAGCACAGATGATAACAAAATAATTATGAGAAAGAAACTCTTTGGCAATCCCTAATCCTATTCCTTGTGTTCCACCTGTAACCAAGACGACTTTTTGTTTCATTTTACTTTCCATTTTTCAAAACTTCTTTTTATTTCTACTATTACATATTCTCTCTTTGCTTTCCTTTATAATATGGTAAATATATTTCTGAATCTCGAATAACGCATCCAGTAACTGCCCCTTTCCGCATTAACTCCGTACACTTAGAACATGAAATACAACATTTGCTTGCATTTAATTCATTATTTAAAAGAATCTGTTTCCCAAATTCAGGATTAGCGAATGCCATTCGACCAAATCCAACAATATCCACATTTCCTTTAGAAACTTCATAAGCTGCTACAAAAGGAGAATATTCCCTGAGCCAAGAATATCCAGTTCCAATAATATTAACATCAGAAGGTATTGCAGATTTTATTTTTCGAGTTAGGTTTATAAAACGAAAAATTCCTTGTAACGGATGTTCATCGGGAAGATTTTCCCCTTGTACGGGTTGATCAAACGGACGGGAAATACTAGAATCAAAATATGGATTTCCAAGAGTTAAATTGAATAAATCCACCCCAATTTCATGCAAGTCCTTAATTAATTGGATTGGTTCTGATAAATCTGGTATAGGAGGATATTTTTCGGTTATTTTTTTCTCTACACCCCAACCGTATGGATAAGAAATTCCGTCGTATATATTCATCCGAGAGCATATTAAAAATTTATTGGATGAAAACTGAGATACCATTTTCTCTATTATGTTTTTCAACAATCTGGTTCTTTCTTCATAAAGATCTCCACCATATTTTGAATTTTCGCGGGAAAATGCGCTGAGAGATTCATTTAATAAATAGCGATGGCATATTTTTATATCAACCCCATCAAAACCGATCTCCTTTGCTAGTCTTGTTGATTCTCTGAAATCTGTTTCTAATTCTTCTAAATCATTATCAGAAAAAATTTTTCCATCTGATATTGATTGATGATAAGCTTTATCTAAAGGTTCATATGAATACATTCTTTGTGGAAATTTTTTTCCAGGACGAGAATACCGTCCTGAGTGTTTTAGTTGAAGAATTTTTATGGATTTCTTAAAAATTCCATTAATTTTATTCAATTGCTCTTCAGCTTTTTCTGCTTCTTTTATAATATCTTGAAAAGCATTTTTATTTTCTTCATTTAACATAAGTTGGAAAGGATTTGAACGACCTTGAGGATTTATCGCAGTCGATTCATACCAAATGATTCCGACACCAGAAGATCCAAACCTGTGATACCTTCTTTTAGTTAAACGTGTAGGAGAACCATCAGCTGTAGCATCACAACCTTCCATTGGGTGAATGCAGAGTCGGTTAGAAATACTTAAATTAGCAATTTTCAGCGGTTGTTTAAGCGAATCTACATTCGGGATTAGATGTAAATCAAGTTTAAGCTCTTTAATTTTTTTTTCAAGCTGATCCATTGATTTAAATCGAAATTTTTCATGCTTTGAGTCTAATATTATCACCTCGTTTAAGCTGGATTTATTCTTCTTGGTTATAGAAAGAAAAAAGAAATTATTGGTAAAAAATCTTCTTCAGACGCTAGCCAAAAGAAACAGGAGAAATGCCATGAATACACTCAATCTTAGTAATATCATAATAATAGGGCTATATTTCTCATCCAATTTCAAAGTAAACGTTAAAAAGGCTGCAATCCCGACACATAATATAATGATTAACATGGGGATTAAATAAAGAGTCGAATTATAGATGTTAAGGAAAATTGGTAGAGTAATACTTATAATTGTGACAATTTTTGCAAGGAAAGCTATTCTTTGAGTTTTAACCGGACCGTATAACTTGATGAGGGTATTGATCTGGTCCCCTTCTTCATTTTTCCGTACTTTGAAACTACGTATCACATCTTTTGAAAATTGGAGAGAAAATCCAGCAATAAAGAAAAGATATATATAGAAAGGGATATTCCAGCGGTTCAGAGTTGCTCCATAAAAAATTCCAAATGAGAACGAAAAACTACTGATGATAATAATAAGGATGCTTTTATTTTCCATTTTTTTCCCATAATATATTGTGAGGATCCATAAAATACCTATAAAAATGATTGAAATTATGTTAAAAACACCGATATCGTAAACTATTGAGTGAAAAATCGCAAGTGCCAATGCAATGGAGTAAAAAACACCACAAATGATTAGAATAAGTTGAGGGTTTTTTGAATCATTAGTAGTTTCTTCATCCAATGATTGCAACCAAAATACGAGTAACATTCCAGATATCGCTAATAAAAAGTAGGTTGGAACTCCAATAAACATATTAATCGTGACTCTACCCATTCCAATCTCCATTCGGGAATTAAAAATGCCAAAAAGTGTTAATATACTGGCAGTTATCCAGTTAAATGGTTTTAAAGTACGGAAGATTTCTTTTTTATTCATAATTTTCACTCTCCAATTAAGAACTTGTATAAGTTCGTGTTGCACTATCGAAATCCAATTCTAATGATTGGGTTCCGAATTCAATGAGGGTAATATTCGTTCCAAATACTTGATAACAAAAATCATTATCAAATCGTGGAAAGGGTCCTAAATCCACATTTTGACCATCTGCAATCATTGGTCCATCCCATGCAACGGTGATAGTTCCTTGGGAAGGTGAATCATATATTATATCAAATCCTATTGCTAAATGTTTCACTTTTAATTCTGCATCTAAAATTGCTTCAATAAAAGCATTAAAAGATGCATAATCTTCAATACTGGCTAATTCTACAATATAAGCATTCTTTTTTCCGGAAGATCTGAGTTCAATATCAGATTCCCATTGAGTCTTCTCATGAGAATAGAGAGCAACATAACTATCCCCTTTGGAGCCAAATGTCCATTTTCCATGTTGTTCAACTGAATCAAAAGCCCATTGAGGAAAATAGGCATGAGTATATGGTTTGTACTCAAGGTAAAGAAATACTAATTCACCCAACAATGAAGTTGCTAGTCGATCATATTGGAATATACCAACATTTTCATTTAGTGTTGCCCTAGGTTTCCATCCTCCAGTAAATTCCTGAGGACTCACACCTCCTGGAGAATTTGCATAGACGATTGCAGTTTCATCCAAGCTAGC
>JAUWOE010000274.1 GCA_030612265.1 Promethearchaeum sp. | reverse complement strand
TAGGAATGGATGTTTCCGTAGCTGTATATCCAATCATTGAACTACTGTAAAGATTACTGGTTAATCCATCACCTAAGACGGTAAATTGTAGATAAATTTGCTTTGCCCAATATGGAGGCATAAAATAAACAATAGGGCTTTCAAAGGGAACCATCGCGCCAGAAGCAAAAATTACTGGCATAACAAATGTCAAAGCGATTCCGGATGCAGCTTCTTCATTTTTTGAGAAACTAGCAATAATAATCCCAATTCCTACAGATAATATTCCAAATAGTAATGATACCAAAAAACCAATAAGAAGCTCAAAATATCCCACAAAATATTGGCCTAAAATAGCATAACTGAGTATAAACATTACAATAATTTGAAAAGTTAGAAATATACTCTCTGAAATAAGCGTTCCAAGAAAAATATTTTTCCTTCCTGTTGGCATTGTATCAAGTCTTTCAAGAATACCCGTTGATTTATCCCTTGTAAAAACGATCGCAGCACTTGTTGTTCCCAAACATACTGCATATGTAATCATACCGGGTATTGAATAACTGTAAATGTCAATTCCAGTTTCTGGGTCAATATCATGAAACATCAAGTAGAAAATTATTGTAAACATAATTGGAAATCCCATTCCGAAGAAAATTGCCTGCCATGATCGAAATTTTTCTTTTATGTTTTTTAATGCAATTACCATTGATTTTAACTCTAATACCTTCATCTAATCTCGAAGCCTCCTTCCTGTTAAATTTAAAAAGACATCTTCCAACGAATTTTGACGAAATTTCATGTTTTCAACATCAATTATTTTTTCACTCATTTTTTGTAGGATTTTCAAATAATTCTTCATTCCTCCTTTAAATGGGATTAATAATGTTCTTTCTCCAAATTCTTTCCAATTTTGAACGAATGAAAGCTCTTTCAATTGATTTTTCATTATAGCCACATCAGCTTCCTTGTAAAAAGATATTTCTAAAACATTTTCCCCCCCATGTTCATCTTTCAACTCAGCAGGTGTTCCATTAGCAATAATTTCTCCATTATCGATAATTGCAATATGATCACTCAGTGCATCCGCTTCCAACATGTCGTGTGTTAGAAGTAAAATTGTATTTCCTTTTCCTTTTAATTCTCGAATAAAATCCCATACTATCCGTCTTGCTTGTGGATCCAAGCCCGCTGTAGGTTCATCGAGAAAAAGAATCTTTGGTTCATGAATTAAACTCATAACGAGGTTTAATCTTTTTTTCATACCACCACTAAATTTTTTTGCCCATCTCTTCTTTCCAGCAATACCCAATTTTTGAAGCATTGCATTGGTCCTTTCTTTTGATTCTTGCAATGGAATTCCATGCATTTGAGCAACAAAAATAACATTTTCTTCAGCAGTTAATTCATTATAAAAAACATTATCTTGTGGACAGACTCCAATTAATTTAACAATTTCATTTTTTTGAGTTTTAATGGAAAATTTATTTATTTTTGCATCTCCAGATGATGGAGTTAAAGTTGTGGTAAGCATTCGAATTAAAGTGGTTTTTCCTGCTCCATTAGGACCTAAAAGTCCGAATAGTTCTCCTTCTTTTATATTTAACGAGATTCCATTCACTGCTTTGACATCTTTAAATTTTTTTACAAGGTTTTGAATTTCGATACAAATTGATATTTTTTTTTTACACCCCAACTTCCTAATATTTACATTAAACTAAATTAATATATTTTGCATTATATTCTTTAAATATTTTGATGATGCCATTTATTGTCCATAAAAATTTTATCTCAAATATTGATAAAAACTCTATAATTTAAATTATTGAAAATTAGGATTAATAAAAAAAAATTAGAAGTTGTATTTTTTTAACCAGTTAATAGAATTCTCAATAAATTGATCAAGGTGAGAGTCTTTAAAGTCATGCCCTGCACCTTCAATTTTTACAAATTTATAATCTTTGGTATGTTGCATATATTGAAAAGCTTCAAAGTTCCAATCATAAGGCATTTTTTCATCTTTATCTCCTTGAATAATTATACTTGGTGTTGAATAATTAGCTAAGGCACTTTCAACATCGAAATTTCTTCCTTCTTTCAAAAAATCATACTTGATCATAATTGGTTCATTATTTGCTGATGGCATCAAACGGGGTTTGTTTGAAAATTTTGATCCTAAAAAACCCATAATAACATGAAATTTTTTGATGGCTCGTTTAAAATAAAAAGCAGGTGCCCAAAAAACTGTTGCTCTAATGTTAAGTAGATTTGCTGCTAAAGTGGTTATTCCTCCAAAGCTAAGACCCAATACATTTATTTTTTCATATCCTTTAGATTTTACCCATTCATGGACATCTTTTAAATCTTGAACCTGTTTTGAAAGAGTTATTGGTTCGCGAGGATTTTTTCCTGATCCTGAAAAATCAAAAGTAACTGCATCGAATCCCGCTTTATTGAATTCTAACGCAGTTTTTGTAAATCTTCCCCATTCTTCTTGATCTCCAGAAAATCCGTGGCATAATATTACAACAGGTGTTTCTTCAAACGGTTTACCGATTTCAAAATGAAAACCATTTAAACTTCCATTTGTGCTTCTTGTGATATTAATTGTCAATTTTTGAGCCATAATTTCTAGTTGTAGATAACATATTTTAAATTTTTAGAGGATTTTTAGGATTGTGAATAAGACATCCCTAATTTTAGTGCAAATTCCGCTTTTTCAAGCTCCTTTCCCAAATAAGCTGCATGATCGAGTCTTGACACTAAACCCGTTTTAATAATAGTTTTATATAGAGATTCTGCATTATCTCCTGCAAGAGTTAGTGTAGCATCTTTAAAGTGGACAGAGTTATTAAAATGTGTAATCATTATGTGATTTTTCTTCTCATCTATATAAATTTTAAAATATCCTTTAGGATCCATAATGGCGGGTTGATCGATAAAATCAATTTGCTTAATTGGTTCATCAAATGAAATATATTTTGGAAATTCTTGTTTGGATTTATACCGAAAAGCATTTATTCCTAAGTTTAGAGGAGGAACATGCATTTGATTTGCGTAATAAGCTAATTTTATACTTTCATTTAATTCTTTGAGATTTTTTCTACATTTATTTGAGTATTCTGTGCTCAAAATTGCGCTAACCCCCAATTCAACAGCAATAAGTGATAATAAAGTGTTAATTCCAGAAGAATCACCATCGATAAGTTCCGTAACATTCCCAAATCCCATGAATAGTTGTGGTTTATATAAATCTTTTTGATTTTCTAATTCATTGTATGTTTGTTTAATTCCTTGTTTTAGAGATGATAATGTTTCAATACTTGAAGTAAATCCAGGGGAAATCGGGACTCCGGTTATTGGATCCATTAATATTTTAGTAAAACCATTTTTTATCAGCAATATCCATAAATCCATTAGTCTTTCAATTTTTTTTTGGGATGATAAAGGATTTACATCTTTTTTTGAGTAGGGAATAATAACTAAAGCAGTGTCTTTGTTTAAATCCAATAATTCTGAATAATTATCGATTGTAATGCTAAGCACCATTTGAGCACCTGCATTAATTGCAGAATGTATCTCATCGGGATTTATACTATCGATGCTAAAAGGAATTTGAAATTTCTTTTTCAATCTAATAATCATGTTAAATATTTCATCACTGTGGTTTTCATTTGCAATACATCTCAAATCTATTATTTTTACTCCACTTTTTAGGAAATATTCAACTTTCAAGGATAAATCTTCAAAAGAAAGTTTAGGAGCATCAACAATTTCACCAATAAGAACGGGAGGTAAGTTTGGACTAAAAATAATATCATTTGATTTATTTACTATGCGAAATCCATTTGGGCTTGATTGATTTTTAAATTCTTGTCTGTTTTTTTCAATTATCGAATTCAGATTCTCTTCTTTTGAAATTTTGTAAATCTCATCTGCTGGTGTTATTGAAGAAAAACTAAATGGATCAAAATTTTTCAATATTTCTGGTAAATTTACTAAAAATCTTGGACCTTTCTTTATTTTTGAAGAAAAAGGAGAATCTATATCACTTAAATTCCAAGGGATTAAACCTGAAGTTATAACTAAATCGAAATTATTACTGTCAAAATCAGACAAAGTATTGGTCAAAATTTTTGGTGATATCAGTGAAATAATTGGGATTTGAGCTTGAATAATTGTTATTTCGTATATGTTTTGTAGATCCCTCCTATCAAGTAGTTTCAAGTCATTTAATGCATCTCTACCTGTTATAAGAAGGATCCGTGTTTTTTTATTCATTTAAACATCATCATTCTCGAACTCAATTAGTTTTTGAAATATTTCCATTGGATGTTCAAAGAGAGAAACATTTGGAAATTTCCTTAGATTTAAAGCATTTTGGCAGTTAAATTGATCTACCTTTATCATTATTTTTTTCCCAATTGGAATTTCTGTCTCTATTTCCCCGCAAACTAAGTCACAAGGAACGAGTAATATTTTTCCAGAGCCTTTAATCATCTGTGAAAATATATTTGTAATTAGAGTATCGGCTATACCTATATTCATTTTTGCAATTGAATTGGAAGTAACTGGGCTTATAATTAATGCTTGATATTTATTCAGATTAAAACGTGCACTCAC
>JAUWOE010000184.1 GCA_030612265.1 Promethearchaeum sp. | reverse complement strand
GAGAATTTCAGAACACTTCTTATATTTACCAGTCTTATGTAACATTTCTGCAATTAGAAGGAAAGAATCTATTTTTTCAGTAGTATCATTAAATTTTTCAAATTTAGATGCAATCTCATATGATTTTTCTGCAGAAGTTATTGCTTCCCCATAATTTTCCATTATTGTCAAAATTTTACCCTTAAGCGTATGGAATTGTAGTTGGATTTCGATTGGCAGCCCTTCCATTTGACCTTTTGATAATTTATTTAGCGATTGAAGAGCAAGATCAAGTTTAAAATCTTTGTATAAATTTTGGGCTTCAAATATTTCTGTTTGTATCGATTCTGATATCTTTCTTTTTCCGAATAATCCTTTCAAGCGTTGCGAAAATTTCTTAGACATGGTTTTAAACCATCCCGAAATGATTTGAGTGATTATTCTATATTCATCTCAGAAATATAAAAATTTTGCATAATGTTCATATAATCCAACTTTCTTTAAGATGTTCTAAAATCCGAGAAAAAAATTGTAAATCTAAAGAATCGATTTTTTTGAAAAATTAAAAATCTCCAATTTTATATACTTATTTACTTTTTTCGTGGAATTTTTAGCAAATCATTTAAATTCTCAAAGGTGAAAGAAAAAATTGGAACTATTTAGTAATAACTAAAAAAAAAAAAGGTGTTTAAAAAAATGAAATTAAGTGAAGCAAAGTATACACATTTGCTAGAAAAAAACTATGAGAAGGCTTTAAGCCTTGGAAATCGTTATTCCTTTCTTAATGCTAATCTCTTTCCATTATTATCTAAAGACGAACAAGATATGATGTCCGAAATTCAAGAAGTATGTAAGAAGCTTCAAAAAGAAGCAGACGAGTGTTACGTCAATGAAGACGCATACCCTTTATTTCCAAAGCTTGGGGAGTATTATATGCTACAAAGAATGAATACTTATGATGGGGTCGAAGGCTCTTGTAAACGGCAAATGTTGTTAAATATGTGCGTGGTTCAACTCAGCCCCGAAACGGATTTTGCAGCAACTGCCTCAGCAATTCTAGTGGGAAACTCATTGTATCACAATCCTAAAAGGACAGATCTTCAAGAAAAAGCTCTTCAAGAAATTTATAGAGGAACGAAAATTGGGGGGATTGGTATTACTGAAATTGAGCATGGATCTGATGCTGTTAACATGAAAATGAAAGCAAGCATTGCAGAAGATGGCTCAATTACTTATAATGGAATTAAAATTTATACAACTAACGGAGCAGTAGCAGATTATTTCTCTACATATGGAGTGACAGACATTTCCAACCCTCGTCGGACTATGATGTTCACACTTTTTGAGAGAGGTGATGAAGGGTTAAAAACCGAGCGTCTTCGAATTCCTGGCGCTTATGGCATTGGAGTTGCTAAGGTTAATTATGAAAATGTCACTGTCCCAGCTGAACGTATGTTAGCGCCACCCGGAGAGGGTTATAAGCGATTATTTCGAGGACTTACACCAGAACGAATTGCAATTATGGGTGCAGGCATAGCTGGAAGTTGGGCAGCGCTTGCGCATGGTGTCATCTTCTCGCAAATCCGCCATCAATTCGGTAAACCATTATTTAAATATCAAGGTATAAGCCATACATTGGATGATTTATATTCAAAAGTTGCAGCCAATACTGCGTTTGCATTCCAAATTGCAGATTTTTATGATGCTAAAGTTGGAAATAAAATTGAAAAGGGAGAGAAGCCAAATCCCATGGATGAAGGAACTGTTGCAATTATGGCTGCTCAAGGAAAATACTTATTGAGTAAAATGTATCATAAATGTACTTATGAAGTAGTTCAATCAATGGGAGGGCGCGGCTCTATTTCTGAATTTAATTCAAACTCTATTATTAACCGCTTAGAAAATGTGTCAAGATTGATTGAAGTTCTTGGTGGTCACAGGAATATTCAACTAATGATTGTTGAGATGGGAATAAAAGCCACTACGGCCATGTCAATAACCGGAAATGTTCAGAAAGGCAAGAGAGAAGAAAGAAAGGTTCAGAAGAATTTAACAGATCTACTTGCAATGCGGGCAGAACAAATTTTAGTTGATGAAGCGGAGTATCTTTCAGATGGAACTAAAAATGAATTGAAAATGATTTTGAACAAATTAAAAGAGTCTACTGAATCGAAAAATAAAATTGAACAAGCTGCATACAGTAAAGCTTTGCCCAGAGCATTAAGGAATGCTAGTAAAGAAGCCTATAAATCGAGGAAAAAATAAATTATAGATGGTATTTTTTTAGTTGAATTTTTCATTTTTTTTTATTAAAATTTCCATGAAAACAATAGTAAAAGATAGAAGAAAAAGTGAAAGTTTGAATTTGTAATTTGAGAAGAAAACTTAAACGTCCATTATAGATAAAGATAAATGCATGAAGGGAAAAGTTTTGATTCAAATTGGAATGAGTGTAGAAAATTTTTAATAATATGCAAAATTAGGTTATTTAAGATTGAATCATTTCTGTCAACTTAAACATTTTATATCTGATAATTTTGACGCAAACGGATAAATCTTAAACATGCTTCGGTGGCCTAGCTCGGGAAGGCACTGGACATGGCGTATGGATGATCTTTTCACTCGGAGAGCGAAAAACGTGCGCCACCAGACTGAAGATCCAGGCATCGTTGGTTCAAATCCGACCCGAAGCATTGTTCTTTATTTTATATTTTGTAGATTTCCTATGAAAGTAAGATTTTTCTAAAATTTTTTTGATGAAAAGTCAAAATATTTAACCAATTATGAAAAAAGCTTAGCTTAGGATATTCTAAAATTTTGTAGAATATTGTAGATATTTCGTAGATATTATGTGGTTTTAAAATCAGCATGAAAATTAAATTTAGTATGGAACACCATCGAACGAAGGAAAAAATTGTATTTAATAATGCTGTAAACCATAGTAAAAATGCTTTCAAGAGGGTACTTTGTATTTTTCCTTCTTATCGAATAAAATTCATAATTGATACAGCTTCCAAGAGAAGTTTTCCTTTTTCTGAGATGATTACTGAAATTCATCCCATTAAAAAAATAACATGAAAAATGGATTAAATCTTGCAAAACATAAATAAAATCTCGTCTTAACTTATGTTTCAAAATCATTGAAATTTTATTCATTGAAACTACAATTTAAGTATGTTTGACAAAGAAAAATTAAAATTATCAGATATAACTTCAAAAACAACTCCTAGCGTAGAATACGTTGCATCTAATGATATTTACAAAGGAAGTTTTGATAAATATCATCCTAATTTTGAAGTAGTTAACAAAATTAAAGGTTTTTTGGATAAAAAAGAAGAGAAAATAACGATAGTTGCTTTTGGTGCTTCATGGTGCAAGGATTGTATAAAAAACTTGCCTGAACTTGCAAAAATTGATGGCATTGCTAAAGATGTACGATTTAAAGTCGAGGTTTTGTCTAATATAAAAGTTAAAGCACCGTATGCCCGTGAAAAAGGAAAAGTTATATGGATTGTACCTCCAAGCCCTCCTGAGACAATAGATCTAAAATTTGATATGTTCCACATTCCTGCAATGTATATTTTTAATAAAGCAGGGAACTGTTTAGGAAAAATTGATGAAAATCCAGAACATAAAGATACTTTGGAAGAAGAAATTCTTTATTATTTAGAACAATAATAAATATAAAAAAAAATAGATTCCCCTTAATTATTCGGGAGTTGGATTTGTATTTTTATTTGTTTTTGATTTTTTTTCCAAATGAATTTTTTCCAAGCCTTTTCTTACTTCAGTTAATCTTTTCCCGTGAAGAGGATAGAAGTACATGCCTAAAATGCCAATTCCTAAGAAAATCATTGGAAGTAAGGATATCAAAATCCGCAAACCGCGACGAATATCATCATCTACAATTGTAGGATCATATACTTTCCATCCTACGCTATCAAGAACGGAATTAATGGAGATAAAAACAAGAATTGTAGATAAACGCATGAAAAAGGCTGTAACTCCCCAGTAACCTCCTTCATTCCGCGCACCTGTATCGAACTCATCCTCATCAACAACATCTCCCAAAATGAGGTCAATGTTCAACATGGATCCTGATAATCCAATACCAATAAAAGCAAAAACTATGAATCCTTCAGCTGCTGAGCTTATAAACATTAAAGGTATTAAAGAAATCATCCAAGTTAGCTGGGAAATCATCCATGTTTTTCGTGGACCTATCTTCTTTACAACCCATTTCCAAACGCTAATGAAAAGAGCTCCGCAAATAAATGTCTCGCCCAAAAGCAGGCTCAATTGAAAAGAATCTGTTATATTCAATACGAATTTGCCGTAAATGGGGACTATTGTAGGCAACATCCCGAATACAAACCAATTCGATACTTCCACAACGATGAACCACATAAAAGATTTGTTTTTCATTGCGATTTTTAATGATTTCCAGAATGGTGGAGCTTTTTCATAATCTTTACTGAATTCCAAACGCTCTCTTGGGCCCCATAAAAGGAAAATCGATGCCCCTATAATTACGATTATTCCGATAAGCAATCCAACATATGGATAAAGATGAATTGATGCGGGATCTGTTTGATCTTCGATTATGAAGGAAGGCAGTAGAAAAGCCACAAGTAACCCGATTATACCAATAATCTGTTTGATGTTCATCGCTCTAATCCGCTCGTTCGGGTCAATAAAGATTTCTGGAAAGAGACAAGTTTGGTTCAAATTATACATCGTATAGAATACATCAAAAATACAGATAATGATAATGAAATATACTAATTTTGCTGTATCGGTGCCTGTTATCGGTGGTGTGAAGAGTAAAACCATAACAGCCGCAAGGGGAATTATTGAAAGTATTATATATGGTCTACGTCTTCCCCATTTGGTATGCGTCTTATCCGATAAATACCCCATCATTGGATCGTTGAAACTATTCCAAACACTCCAAATAATAAAACCTAATGTAATTAAGTCAACGTCTAATCCTACATTTGTGAAATAGAATGTAAAGATTAAAAGCGTAAATGATTGATAAGCAATAATGTCTGCGAATTGAGCAAATCCATAAGAGATATAATGCTTAAAATTCGATTTTTCCTGTTTTTTTCCTGATTTTTCCATAATAATCAATTTATTTAATTTGATATACAATTGTTTGATGATTTATAAATAAATTGCGATCATAGAGAATTATCCAAACGCAGAAACAGCAGTATTCATAACATAAATTTTTTAATTAATCGAAAATTTCCTAGAATTAATTTTTAGAATATTCGAATTCTTCATTTGCGTTCATTGTGTAGAGGTTAGCATCTCGGGTTTCCAACCCGGGGACCCGGGTTCAATTCCCGGTGAACGCATTTATTTTGCATAATACTGTCTTCAATTGATTGGATTCCTATATTTTTTTTTAAAAAAAATCAAACTATCTTTTAGTAATTAAATTATTTAATGATAAAAATTAAGAAATGAAAAAAATGTGAATTTAAAGATCTTTACTTATTTTTTTAAACGCAAATATTCCAATAATGAAAATTACTATGGAATATAGCAGTAAAATACCTAAATCTAAAAGAACTGCTTCACTTGATACTGGAGCCCCCCTTAATAAAAGAGAAGTCAGTGCGTCAGTAACATAATGCGAAGGTACCAGCTTGTTAATTATCGTTGGGGGTCCTTGGGTAACAAATGTGCCTAAGAACATCTGTGGTATGATAAAAATAAATGATACTCCTACAGCCATACCAGCATTCTTTGATAAAGCTCCGGTTATTAATCCAAACCCGATACATGACAATGAAAATATAGTAACTAAGAGAAAAGCAAATAATATTCCTCCTTCAGGACGATAACCCATTATAAATGCCATAAGAAATACGACCGCAGTTTGGATTAGGGATGTAGTCACATTAGCAATTGTAAGTCCTGTCATTATTTCCTCTGATTTAATTGGAGTTAAATACATTCTTTTTAGGACACCCTTCTCCTTTTCGTCCGTAATACCTTGAGCTATCGTCATGGTTAAAAATATCGAAGCGAAAGCAAAAAGCCCTGGGGCAAAATAGTCAAAAGTGGTTTTTTGATCCGATTCAACTAATTCTGAGCCTAATATTATCGGAAGACTTATATCTTGAGCATTTTCGCCATATATTGTATCAAATAAAGCTTGTTGGAATAAAGAAGGTAATAACTGACTCGCGATCATTGAACCACTATCATATGATATATCTATAGTGACATTTTCCCATTGAGATGGATCTAAGGGATTTTGCCAATAACTTTGGATAGCATCTCCAAATTTTACTGGAATATATATTACAGCTGATATCTTTCCTTCTAATAAATCACTTTCTGCAGTTTCAAGATCATCACCAACATGAATTTCGAGAGCTTCGTTTTTAGATAAATTTGATATAAAATGTTCCGACCATTCTGAGAAATTTCCTTCACTATCCCCATTGATAAGGGTTACCTCATAAACTGTTTCACCATTTGATCCAATTTGACCAAAGGAAAATCCAAAGGCAATTGTAAGGACGATTGGAAAAATAATAATCATAAATAACATTGCAGGATCCTTTAACATGCGACTGAATTCTTTTAAAATAATTGCTTTAATGCGTTGGATTTTCATTTATATCTCCTCCCGAATCTTTCTACCTGTAATTTTAATAAATATATCTTCCAGAGTTTTTGCTTGATATTTTTGTTTTAATTCATCTGGATTTCCTAATTCTATTATTTTTCCATGATCTATAATACCAACTCGTTCACATAGTTGTTCCGCTTCTTCAATATAATGGGTTGTAAGGATTACAGTTTTACCGTTTTTCTTTAAGTCTGTAATAAATTCCCAGACAGCTCGACGAGACTGCGGATCCATCCCCACAGTCGGTTCGTCCAGAAATACAATTTCCGGATCATTAATTAATGCTACTGCAACATTGATGCGTCGAACCATTCCGCCGCTATAATGCTTAACACGGCGATCTCCTTCTCCGTTAAAATTTAATTTTTTAAGAAGAAAATTAGTTTGTTTTCTAATTTTTTCTTTGGGTATACAGTGTAGATTACCGAAAAACTCAATATTTTGCCGTCCAGTTAAGTATCCAAAAAGTGATGGTTCTTGCGGGCAAACCCCTATAATTTCCTTGATTTTCTCTGGATTTTTAATAACATCAAATCCCCCTACAATGATTTCACCGGAAGTTGGTCGCAATAAACCCGATAAAATATTAATACTAGTGGTTTTTCCTGCGCCATTAGGACCTAAAAAACCGTAGATTTCTCCCTTTTTAACATCTAAATTTAAATTATCAACAGCGGTAACTTCATTGTCAAAAATTTTAACAAGATTTTTAACAGATATAGCAAAATCAGTCAAAAAAATACACCTCTAAAGATACAAATCATAACACAATGTTTATTCTTGAAATATTAAAGATTATTGAATCCAATTATTAGCAGATTTTATTATAACAACACAAAACTAAAATTAAAAATTTC
>JAUWOE010000260.1 GCA_030612265.1 Promethearchaeum sp. | reverse complement strand
AAACATTTAGAATTTATTCTTATCCAAAATATTATGCAATAAAAGATTATAGAAGGAATTATATCTTTTGCTTAGCGAGCCATTCAATATACAGTTGAACCCCATCTTTAAAAGGTACACATGCTTCATAACCCAATTTTTTGATTTTTTCAATGGACAATAACATTTTATTTACATCTCCCACCCAACCTCTCTTTCCTCCAGAATATTCATGGGTAACATTATTTAATCCCAATAACTCTTCATAAATCGCTGCAATTTCATCCACGGTATACCATTCCTCTGAACCTACATTATAATACTCATAAGGTTTTTCTTGTACATCAAGACTTTTCCCCACTCGAATAATTGCATCAATTGCATCAGATACATGTAAATAAGATTTCTGCTGAGTACCGTCCCCTAAAATAGTGAGCTGCTTTGAATCTTTTTTCAATTTGTTGTAAAAATCAAATCCAACTCCATGTTGAGATCGTTCCCCAAAAATATTAGCAAATCGAACAGATACAATTTTCATTTGATAGGTATGAGAATAAGCACTTAAATACATTTCTGCCGCTGCTTTTGAAGCACCATATGGGGAGATCGGACACAATTTTAGCTCTTCAGTCATAGGAAATTGGTTTACATCGCCATAAACAGTCCCTCCAGAAGATGCAAATACCATTTTCTGAATAACATGTTTCCGCATATATTCTAAGATATTTATAGTTCCATTCATATTATGATCATAGGAATTTAGTGGTTTAGACACACTATTTCGCACATCTGGATCTGCTGCGAGGTGATATATTATATCCACTGGATCTAATTCATTGAGCATGAAGTCAGAATCTCGAATATCTTTTTGTAGAAAATTACAAAAACTTGAATCTAATGTTGCGCGTAAATTTTCCATATGTCCATCAATTAAACTATCGACGATAATTACATGATGATTATTTTTGATCAATGCATCGACCAAATGGGATCCAATAAATCCTGCTCCGCCAGTAACAAGAGTTTTCATAAACAAGTAAGATGAATAATGCTTAAAAATCATTACTTATTTTCAAAATGATTTAATACTATTTTTTTCCTTATTATTTGAAAGAATAGATTTCATAGTTATGTAAAATTTACAACAATGAACAATTAATTATTAAAATATGGAATGCAAACTGTCTCGATATCATCAACATAACAAAACACTACAGCTCTTTGAACAGTCTTTAATGCCAATTCTTAAATAATTCAAATAATCGCTTGATTATAAGGTTTTCAGAGAATTCATAAAAATTATATTGAAATTTTCTTAAATATTTTAGCTAAATCATATAATAAAAAGTCTAAAAAAGGTTTTATTGCGTTTTGCTCCAAACTTCGTCCTTAATCCTTTGTATATGTCCACGACCCAAAGCTTTAACTTCACAACCCAACTCAAAAAATCTTTTAATCTGCTTATCGAGCAATATCCCAAAGCAATCAATTATTGCGACGGGTTGACCAATCCATTTCACAACATCATCAGGATTTAAATCTAAATAAACAGCATGTTTGACAGCATAAACTACAGCAGATACACCATTAAAGGATGTTTGCAAATCTTTCAACATTTTAATATCCTTAAGTCCGTCTTGATTTCTGAAAAAACGAGCTTTTGAATGATTTGCTGAAGGGTATGTCTCTTGGGTTTCAAATTCCCACCAATGGTCAACAAAGGGGTCATGAACTCTTATTCCTGCGCCCATTTCGGCTAATTTACGGATTATTAACTCAGAACCGCTATAACGCGTATCACCAACATTTTCACGATAAGACGCGCCCAATACTAGAACTTCAGCTCTTGCGATGGATTTATTCATATTTCTTAATGCATCTCGAACAAGAGTTGCGGCATGGAGTGAACGAGTATCATTGATATCTACAGCGATCGGAGTTATTTTAAATATATCATCATTAAAACCTAAAATATGTTTATAAGCCCACATTCCAAGAGCACCATCTTTAGGGAGGCAATAACCTCCAATCCCAGGTCCGGGAAATAAAATATTACTATGAGTGGGACGTACTCGGATAGCTTTTAGAACTTTAATTAAATCAACACCATTTCTCTCTGAAAATAAGCTCCATTCATCCATAAAGGCCAGAATCGTTGCACGATAGCTGTTTTCAACGATTTTTGCAGTTTCTGATTCTAAAGGTTTATCTAAAACAGTTAAAGGATAATCTTTAGTATTTAGAACTTCATGAAGGAATTTTTCAACTTTATTTTTTGCAATCTCATTGATTCCACTGCAGACACGATAGAAATCACGAATGCTTGCAATATAATCTCGTCCGGGCATCACTCTTTCATAACTATGTGATAACAAGGGCTCAGAATTAATATTTCTCTCAAGGAAAATTTTTCGCATTATTGGATTGGCAATATTTTCGGTTGTTCCCGGAGGTACAGTTGTTTCAATGATAATAAGTGTCTCGGGATCAATTCTCTCTGCTATAATTTTGAAAGCATTCTCAAGTGCTGCCATTTCTACATATCCATCACGACAATTATCCAGTGCATTTTTTATATAATCACATTGAATATCAACGATTACAACATCAGCAAACGATAGGGCATCATAGGAGAAAGTAGCAATAAAAGTTTTCTTATCCAGAACGCATCGCTCAATCATTGGAGCAACTTCAGGATCATCCGCTTTAATGGGGCATTCCCCACGATTAATGAGAGGAATTTTCCAATAACTTCGAGTGCTTGGTCTTTGCATTCCGATAACAAATTTCTTAGATTTTCCAGATTCATCAACAGAATCAGCAACAATTGCAGCCATTACTGCACCAACGAATCCAACTCCCATAACGACGACAATCTGCCGGTCAAGGGCTTTTTGTTCATCAACGATTTTTTTCAATCGATCGTATTCAATTTTATAACCTTTTTCATTAGGAATTGGAAATTCTTCACCATTTGGGCTAACAGAATATTGACTCATTTTAAAACATCTAATTTTTTTTTATAGAAACTTGAGAAAAAGAATTAATTAAGACTTAAGAGTTTTGACTTCAATAACATAAATAATCATGAGCAAATCCCTCAAAATTCCCATGTATCTTTCATATTAGGATTTTCTTTTATTGTTATTAATGATATACGTTATTTAGGGTAAATTTTTGATTAAGATCTTTAAATATTTCTCGATTTTTTTACCTTTTAGATCGTTTAAAAATTAAAATTATTCGAGAATAATAATTAATTCTAAAGATGAATATCTTAGATTAATATGAATTTTTTAATTACAGGTGGTTTAGGATTTATCGGTAGTAATTTCATTAAATTCATCCTAAAAGAAAACACAAATGCAGACATATGTAATCTGGATGCCATGACTTATGCCGGAAACCATGAAAATCTAAAAGACATTGAAAATAATCCGCGTTATCACTTCATAGCGGGCAATATATGCAATTTTGAATTAGTCGACTATATCCTAAAAAAATTCAAAATCACACATATAATTAATTTTGCCGCCGAATCTCATGTAGATCGCTCGATATCCAATCCCGACATTTTCATTGAAACAAATATTAAAGGAACACTGACACTACTTAATGCTGCAAAGAAAAATAAAATTGAGCGATACCTTCAAGTCTCAACTGATGAAGTATACGGTTCTCTTTCCTTCACAGATCCAGCATTCACAGAATATAATCCTTTAAAGCCCAGAAGTCCCTATTCTTCAAGTAAAACAGCCGCAGATTTGCTTGTTTTAGCATATTATCATACATATGATCTTCCAGTTGTAATCACGCGTTGTTCAAACAATTATGGCCCGTATCAATTTCCCGAAAAATTAATCCCTTTGATGATTCGTAATATTCAATTAAATAAACCGCTTCCCGTTTATGGTGATGGTTCTAATATTCGGGATTGGATTCATGTATTAGATCATTGCCAAGGGATTTATGATGCATTAATGAAAGGAAAAATTGGAGAAATTTATAATTTTGGGGGAAATGCTGAGGTTTCTAACATTAATATGGTGAAATTTTTGCTTAAAGAATTGGGAAAGGGAGAAGAATTAATTACTTTCGTAAAAGATCGCCCCGGACATGATTTACGATATGCAATGAATATTTCAAAAGCGACTCGAGAACTTAACTGGAAGCCAAAATATGAATTTGACAATGGTATGAAAGAGACAATCAAATGGTATTTGGAAAATCAAGAATGGGTGGATAATGTTACATCGGGTGCTTATTTAGACTATTATAAGAATCAGTACGGCGCGATATAGAAGAAATATTCAATTTAGATCTTTAGAGTTGACCAACTTGGAAAAAATATTAATTATTGGGGCAAATGGCTTTCTGGGTAGAAGATTACTATATCGATTTCAGGATGAATTTGATGTCTACGGGGCAGATCTAATAACAACCGGGATACATGAAAAATATCATCCAAATTATATTGATATAACAAAAAAAACCGTGGTTCATGATTTAATTAATAATATTAAGCCGAATTTGACCATATTGACAGCCGCCATGACAGATGTCGATGCTTGCGAGGATTTTCCCGAAAAAGCGAGAAAAATTAATACAGATGGCCCATTGTTTGTCGCTGAAGCGTTAAAAGAAATCGGTGGTCGGATGATTCATATTTCTACAGATTTTATTTTTGATGGAGAAAAAGGGGATTATAATGAAAAAGATATTCCAAAGCCCATTAGTATTTATGGAAAAACTAAACTTGAAGGGGAGAACAATGTTTTAAAACAGAAAATCCCAACGCTAATTTGTAGAACGAGCGTTCTATTCGGATGGCCGGAAGTGGATCAAAGACATAATTTTTTCTCTTGGGCATACGAAAATCTTTCTCAGAATAAGGAACTAAAGATAATTAGTGGACAAATTACCACACCGACACTTGTGGATGATTTGGTCGAGTTTTTATATCAAAATTCTAATTTTACTCAAACAGAAATATATCATACTTGCGGTTGTGAATCAATTTCAAGGTTTGACTTTATATTAAAACTGATTAGAAATTTTAATTTTGATGAGAATTTACTTAAAGAAGTAGATTTTTTCCCTCAAAAAGCGAAACGACCTAATAACTCTTCATTAAATACATCTAAGATTCAGAAACTTGGAAAATATAAATTCAGAAATATCAACCAAAGCTTTCAGTACTTAAAAGCAAAAAGCAAAAACAGTAAATAAATACATTAATATAACTAAAACAAAAATGTTATAGATAATCAAATTCTTTAAAAAAAT
>JAUWOE010000309.1 GCA_030612265.1 Promethearchaeum sp. | reverse complement strand
TTGATTACTTTATGAAAAGATACTACCTAGCCCACAACCAAGCCAGATAGGCGGAAAAAGTGGAGTTGTTGAAAAAAGTTTGGGAGGTTCCCAAATCTTTAATTCGTGGTTGTGAAAAGTTTTGGTATTATAAACATCATTAAGAATCTGATAAAAAAAAGGTTTTACCAATATTCTAATTTTTTTGTAAAAATTTTAGTAGAATTTCATTCACTTCATCTGATTGTTCATAATGTGGAAGATGTTTAGCCTTTTGTATTGAATGGAATTCAATCTGGGGAATTGCAACGCAAACTTGCTGGTGAACGTGATATGGGATTGTTTCATCTAGTTCTCCCCATATTAGTAAAACTGGAATTTTAGTTTTTCCAATTCTTTCATAGGTGGATTGAGCAGATTCCATGTCTAATTTTAGCATAGTTGATAAAATTGCGCGTAAAAACCCACGATATTCAAATTGTTCTTTGAAACTTATTTCAAACTTAGGAAATCTCTCAGGATGTACAAAATCATCATACATTTTTGAAATCAAACGTTTAGAACCTGCATATCTGAAAATTAGTTTATTTAAAAAAGGAATTTTCATAATTCTTGGGATCAGTTTCTTTCCCGTTGGAAATCCAGCAGGATCAACTAATACTAATCTTTTTACAAATTCTGGGTGATTATCCGCATAATTTACAGTGATTATCCCTCCCATTGAAAGTCCGATTACAGAGATTTTTTTTCCAAGTTTATTGAATTGAAGTATTTCAATTAACTGATGCAGTTGTCGATCAAATAGTTCTTCATTATATTTGATTTTCGGGCGATCAGAATAACCTCTACCAAATAAATCATAACGTAAAACACGATATCCTTGAGTAATGAGAAAATTATAAGTGGGATCCCAGATAACCATGGGACACGAAAATCCATGTACCAAAACTATTGGTTCTCCTTCATTGGGCCCTCCAATTTGATAATGAACTGTGCCATCTTCGAGTTCTATAAAGGTTCCCGGTAAGTTATCCCTAATTCCTTTGTCCAAATTCTTTTTTTCCTTTATAGCTTTTACCGACTTCTTATTTTTCATTTTTATTCTCTTCCTTAATTTATTATAGGGATTGAAATTATTTAATTAATTCACTGAATTCGTGTAAATCTTGCAGAAACTCCTTATAAATATCGATTCATAATTACGAATAATGGATCGCTTTTTTCATCCCAAAAAAATACTGTTATTTGGTGCAAGTTCAAATCCTCGTAAGGGAGGACACCATGTTCTAAAAAATATCAATCAATATGCCCAAAATAATGAAATTATTGAATTCTATATAATTCATCCAAGCGCTGATATAATTGAAGGAGTTCAGTGTTTTCGCAATATTGCTGATATTAGATCAGAGAAAACAATTTTTGATTTGGCAATCATAGTTGTTCCGATTAATGTAGTTATGGATACTGTACGCCAATGTTAGCAACCGATTTAGGTGCATTGGATTGGGAATATCTAAAAGCAGTAAGGGAAAATTATCCTAATATCGTAATTATCCTCCATTTCTTTGGGGGAGAGAAGATGGATGAATACACGCAAAAAGCAATTAAATACCGCTTACCTGTTATAAATAACATGCAATTTATATTTCGAGCTCTTTCAATGATGTGGAAAAACCATCGTTTTTTTTAAGATCATCCAGCTAGATTTAATTAGTGGAGAATATAATTGAAAACCATAAATTTCGACAGCATATCTTTAAAAATCTAATCGGAACATTTTTTGCTACAATTCTATTTCTAAGTGCTGAAATTTCTGGAGTATGGGATATTGTTGAAGGAGATGTATTTTTCAAGGGGGGTAATGGGATTTTCGGAATTTTTGTTGTTATTTTGGGTATTATTGTTCCGTTTTTAATTTCCATTTTTATCCTAAAATGGGACAGAGATCAAAATCAAGATTTGGCAATTTTTTTATTAACCTTGATTACTAATGTTATTTTGATCGCCCTCTACATTTTCTTACCCATAATTCTTTTTACTTTAATTTTAAAGCCGTGGATTTCTTCCATTATTTTATGTATAGGAATCACTTCACTAATTGTAAGCATAATTCAATCTAAGAAAAAGAAATGGAGTTTCGGTATTTTCAATTTGGTTTTAGGAAATAATCTTATATTTACGAGTTTGTATTGTATCATCGGAGGTATTATCACTTTATGAAACACATAAATCAATATTTTAAATTTAAACCACTAATCAACATATTGATTTTGACATTTTTAATTACTTTTCAAATGTGCTTTTTTACATCTATCCCTGAAGTATTCGGAGCTCCTATTTTTGAAGAAGATCCAAAAGGAATTCGCTTAAATATTCCAGAAGATCCCAGATCCAATATTGCAATATCTTGGTATACGTTTTCCGATACCGAATCAATTGTAAGTTATGGAACATCTTCCGGATCCTTGAATATAACTGTAAATTCTCCAGAAAAAGTGGAAAATATCGAAGACACATATATTCATCATGTTGTTCTTTCAAATTTGAATCCAAACACAACCTATTTTTACAAAGTAGGAGGGACAATAAGTGGATGGAGTCCTGAATATAATTTTACAACTGCCCCCGAAAGAAATTCAAGTTCCCTTCACTTTATTGCATACGGAGACAACCGATCTAATAGAGAGCTTAGAAGGTTGGTAAATCGTCTTTTAATTCAAAATATATCTACATATCACTCTGAACCTGTCTTTTTTATAATGAATATAGGAGATATGGTTTCAAGTGGGGATGAATATGAATTATTTAACTATTTTTTCGATGATTGTGAAATGCTGTTTCAGACTATCCCGATTTTACCAATTCAAGGTAATCACGAATTTGGGGATTTTGGGGGGTCCTACTATAGGGAACAATTTGTTTTACCTGAGAATGGAAATGATGAGTGGTATTGGGCAATCCAGTACGGAATGGCTTTTATTTTAGGACTAGATTCCGAAAGTCATGGATTTATTCCTTATGATTCTCAATCAATTCCATGGATAGATTCAATGTTAAAATCAGCCAATAATCAATCCACTGCCCTTTGGAAATTTGCTTTTTTTCATCAACCTCCATTTGTATCAAGCAATCATATGTCACGAACAGATATTCGTGAGTCTTGGTGCCCAGTTTTTGATAGCAATGACGTAGATATCGTTTTTAATGGTCATTGCCATCAATATGAACGTTCATTTCCTGTTTCTTCTAATGGTTCTCTTCCAACAGATGAATTATATGATTATCAGAATCCTGTTTATCCAATATATATTGTTACAGGCGCTGCGGCTCAAGGGGGGCCAATAGATAGAGTCGCAGAACGTGAAAATGATTTTATGGTTATATCCAATTTTACATGGCATTATGTTGATGTTTTTATCTCGAATAATTATACAATTAATAAAACATCGCTCTCTGCAAAAGTAATTGGAATTATTCCACAATATCTCTCTAA
>JAUWOE010000264.1 GCA_030612265.1 Promethearchaeum sp. | reverse complement strand
AAAATCCCATTCTTTGATACGAAAAGGATGTGCTTTAACACGTTTTCGATCATACCGAAGAAATAATTGCCTGGCCCACCCGCTTTGAATTAAAACACCATCCGGCGATAATAAATCCCCGAATTGTGTGATTTCGGTATGCATGTATCATATTCTTTGATAATCTTTTTAATCTTTTAATTTATGATCAAATAAATCATTTTCATTTTAACCTTGATATCTTCCAAATAGAACTACATGATCTATTTGAAAGGATGTAATATTTACATTATCGGTCACGTTTAGGCCAGATTCTTCCAGAGTTTGTATTTCTTTTTTAAAAACATCTTTTGGATTCGCCACACTATCGATACTCCGAGATTTAACGGCAAAAATAAATTTTCCTACTCCAGGTTTTAAATACATTTTGGCATTTTTGATCAAAATTTCCGCTTGGTTAGGCTGAGCAACATCCATATATATCAAATCAATTGCCCCAGTAATGAATTTTAAATATTCATGAGGATGATTAGCGTCACCGAGAATTGGAATTAGATTTTGACGGTCTACCGAGTTTTGAACCAATTCTCTTAAACTCCGGGGGGAAAATTCAATTGCGTAAATAATTCCTTTGGTTACTATATCAGAAATGTGAGAGACGGTAGTTCCACTCGAAGCTCCTAGGTATAAAACTTTTGAAGAGGGATTAAGGAATATTTTTCTCGCATTGCACTTTATTGCTGCACAAAGCTTTGATCGAAAAGGATTCCATTCTCTATATTGCAGATCACCGTCTAGTAATAGCTTTTCTCCATAGATAGATTTATTAAAATCCAGATTAAGTGTGTAAATTCTTTGAGTTTCTTTATAACCCGATAGAAATATTCCATCAAATTTATTATGTTTTTTGAATTTCGCCATTTTATCACCGTTTCTGATATTTAGATTTCTGATTTTTTGATTTCTGATATTTTGGTTTTTGATAACCAGATTTTTGATATTTAGGTTTTGATCCTTGGTATTTTCCCTTGCTTTTTTTTTGAAATTCGGGTTTAATATCCTTCTTTTTAGGTGCTCTTGGAAATTGCATTTTAATTTTTTCAATTTTTCGTTCAATATTGTCTTTGTATTTATCTCCGATATATTCACCTTTATAATAATCAACTTTTGCTAAGATACTGACCTTTCCAGAAACCATTCGAGCGATTTTTCCACGTAGATAAGCTTTTTCTCCCCGTATTTTATTCCATTGAAATAAAATTCCATATTTAGGCGTTTTTCCTCCAGATTTTAATGCTTTGAACAATGCCTTTTCTGCCCCTAAGATTTGAATAGTGCTGGATGAGAATTTAGCCAATCTTTCTAAACTTCCTGCAATTGATATTAACTTCGCTGTTATTGAAGCTCCTAAAACAAATTTTAAATTGGGTGCTACTGAATCTAATGCCTCTGAAATATATTTTTCCAAATCATGGCGAAATTTAATTTGATCTAACACGGTTTTCGCTAATCTTTTAATTGTAATTATATCTGTTTCTGATAAATTACCACCCAAAGATCTTTTAGCTTTTGCTTCGATAATCTCAATCTTTTCGTCACTTAAATCGGTAATTGATTTAATTTGTTCAGCTTTAAAATTATCTCTCATTCCTAATTCTGCAACTAATTTCGCATAAATAGTATGGTCATAAATTAATTTATCAGTTAATTCAGGAAAGTGTAAACCATACCATTCTCTCAACCTGGTCGAAAGAATATTAATAGATTTATCCAGATCGACTATTGAATCTCCTGCTTGTTTTATTTGATAATCTTTTTGTGTTATACTCTCTGCAAATTGTTCTTTTATCATAATTTCTGATAGAATTTTCGATCTCGAATTTAATTGTTTTGCGGAAAATGATATTTTTGAATCTAATAAAAGTTGTATTAGATTTTCTCTTAGTTCTCTAAAATGTTGAAAATCATCAGTAATTACACTAGAAACGTCAGAAATATCTTTAAAAAGGGGTTTATAAGAAGAATTTTCAATTTCAAATGTTGAACAACCTTTTTCCTTCAAATTTTGAATAAATTGCTTAAAATCAGGAGGAAGTTCTCCTTTCTCCATTAAAATATAGTAGTTGGCTAAATTATTTAATGATGTGTTGTTATAAACAGTCCCAATTACTTTATTTTTCTCATCCAATGCAATTATTCCATGGACCGATGTTAATAGTAAAGCTTTCATTAGGTTCAACCTATTTCTTTAATATATTCATCAAAGCTCTTTAACCAAAAAATTTTTTGCCTTTTGAAATTTATTATCTTCAGAGTATAATAAAAATTCTTGAAAAAAGGAGTCATCAGAATGCTAAATGAATTATCTTGTGAGATTTCAGGCATAAAATTTAAAAATCCTTTGATATTAGCTAGCGGAATATTAGGTGTTGCCCCTTCTTCAATAGTAAGACTGGCAAACGCAGGAATTGGTGGCACTACTACAAAATCAATTGGGCCAAGGACTCGCTTTGGCTTTAGTAACCCGAGCATTATCGAAATTGATGACGGAACATTCTTAAATTCAGTTGGTTTGGCAAATCCTGGAATAGAGGCTTTTATTCCAGAAATAAAAGAAATTAAAAAAAAGACCAACATACCGCTAATTGTAAGTGTATTTGGGGATAATCCAGAAATTTATGCAGAAATTGCAAAAAAATCAGAACTAGCTGGAGCTGATGCCATAGAAATAAATGTATCTTGTCCTCATGCTGAAGTGGCATCGATCGGATTGTCTGCTGAACTAACTAAAAAATTTACAGAACATGTTAAAAAAGCAGTAAATATACCAGTATTTGTAAAACTAACCCCAAACCTTGCAAACATTATCCAAATTGCTAAAGCAGCAGAAAATGGTGGTGCAGATGTAATAGTGGCGATAAATACAGTTCGTGGATTATCCCTTGATATAGAAACTGGGAGACCAATATTATCTCATGGTATAGGAGGTCTTTCTGGAAAAGCAATACGACCGATTGGGGTTCGTTGTGTTTATGAGATTTATCCGCATGTAAAAATTCCAATCATAGGTTGTGGGGGAATAAGCAAATGGGAAGATGTTTTAGAATATATATACGCGGGAGCAACCGCGGTTCAATTGGGTTCAATTTTTTCAAGAGGCGAAGATAAAATTATAGAAATATTAGATGGACTTCATATTTTCCTAAAGAAGCACAATATCTCAAACCTTCAAGAATTGAAAGGAAAATCACATGATTTTGATGATGAATTAGAGGTGAAACCAAAATTCCAAAATTAAAACCACCATACGATTATCGATTAAATAAGCCATTTCTAACTTCTATAATAGATATAATAAAAGAAAATGACCGAATTAAAACCTTTATTGTGAAATATAATCCAATTTTTGAACCTGTAAAGATTAATCCCGGACAATTTGTAATGGTATGGATTCCTGGAAGCGATGAAATCCCAATGTCTGTTTCACACATATCTAAAAATTCCAAAATAAGTATTTCTGTTGCAGATGTTGGAGAAACTACTCATTTAATGCATCAATTGAAAATTGGAGATCAAATTGGAATTAGAGGTCCGTATGGAAATTGGTTTACCGCTCAAAATGGAACATCTATTGTAATAGGAGGGGGAATAGGTATGGCTTCAGTTCTTTCTATCGCACAAAACCTTTCAAATCTTAAAAATAACCCCGAAAAGATTAAGATCGATAAAATAATATGTATTAATGGTGCTAAAACCAAATCTGAATTATATTTTAATCAAGAACTACAAAAAATACTAAAATCAAATGATTCTCTCGAAATCTGTACAGATGATGGCTCATTTGGATTTAAAGGGTTTACTACAGAAAAATTGAAAGAAATCCTAAACAATGAAAAATCGAATGTCATTACAGTTTATGCTTGTGGACCCGAAAAAATGTTAAAAACAGTTTTTCAAATATGTGAAGATCATAATAAAATACCGGTTCAATTGAGTTTGGAGCGGATGATGCGTTGTGGATTCGGAATTTGTGGATTATGCGCTTTAGAACCAACAGGTTTACTCGTATGCCAAGATGGTCCTATTTTTACAAATGAAATTTTGCGAGAAATTACTGATTTTGGAAAAATTCATAGAGATTTTTCGGGAAAAACTTATAATATTTAAAAGATGGAGATTGAAATTGGAATCTAAGCAACTCAAAGTTAATTCTGAGGAAATTACAAGAGCAGTTTCTCGAGAATTAATCGAATTCCTGATAAATCACCCAGATACAAAAAAAGGAAAACTTACAGCTATTAAGTGTAAAATAGGAAAAAAGCACGGTTTTATCAATGTGATTAAAGATTCAATTGTAAGATCCTACGCAACCCCTGAAGAACAAGAAAAGCTTGAGTTAATTCTCCGTCGTCGCTTAACTCGCACACTTTCAGGGGTTACAATTGTCGCAGTAATGACCGCTCCAACTCCAAAAGGTGTTAAAAGTTGTCCTGGAGAATGTATTTTTTGCCCTGGACCCGAATCACAACCAGGAAAAAAGGTCGCTCAATCTTATACTGGTCGGGAACCAGCAGCAATGCGATCTGCAATGTATGATTATGATGCTTATCAACAAACGCTTCATCGGCTTTTAGATCTACAAGCAATTGGGCATCATGTAGATAAAATTGAACTTATTATTATGGGCGGAACTTTTCTATACTTTCCTGAAGATTATCAAAATGAATTCATCAAAGGATGCTATGATGCAATACTCAATTTCCGCGAACCAAATTATAATGATGGAAAAAGAACTCCCAGTTTACAAGTGGCGATCGAAAAATTAGAGACCGCGAAAACGCGGCTCATTGGACTGACTTTTGAAACCCGACCCGATTATTGTTTTGAAGAACATGTGGATCGGATGCTAGAATTAGGTGCCACACGGGTTGAAATCGGCATTCAAAGCACCCGTGAAGATTTATTGTCATTTTCCAGAAGAAACCATACGGTGGCAGATAACAAACGGGCGATTCAAGTAGCCAAAGATGCTGGTTTGAAAATAAACGCCCATATGATGCCGAACCTTCCCCTGTCCTCCCCGGAAACCGATATTGAGGTTTTTCGAGAACTTTTTCGTGATCCGGAGTATCGACCGGATTTAATGAAAATTTATCCTTGTTTAGTCGTCACTGGCACGGATCTCTAT
>JAUWOE010000304.1 GCA_030612265.1 Promethearchaeum sp. | reverse complement strand
TAACAACAACTATGAAGGAGTTTAAAGAAGATGGTGATTATTGATATTCATCCTGCCACATTTGATGACCTCCCTGTAGATGATTTTGAATCAAAAATTTCTCGGCCTGAGCCAGAACCTTAAAATCATTTTTTTTTATAACTTTTTGTTTAATAGATTATAGGATATTGTTTTACATGGAACCCGACGAATTTTGGAATATTATTAGCAATGATGATAAAATTCATTTGATTTTTCTTTGTGGTGGAAATATTTGCCGTAGCCCCTTTGCTGAGATGAAATTCGAACAACTCTTAGCAGATTCTAAAATAAAAAATAAGGAAAAATTCAATATCCAAAGCGGAGGATTTATATTTCAAAAAGATGTTAGAATTCATCCATTTACAGAAAAAGCTCTTTTAGAGGATGGAATTCCAAAGGATAGAATCGATAAACATTTTCCCCGACGAATGCGCAAACATAAGGATGATTTGATCAATGCAACTGCACTAATAGTTATGACTGAAAGCAATAGAGATATTTCATTGCCAGCAAAATATAGGGATAAGGCAATTTTATTATCTACTTTAGGAATAGCTAAAAATGTAGAAAATATTCCAGATCCAGCGATAATAAAAGAATATCCACCATATCGGGACATTATAGATCAAATTACTTCATATTTAGAAAATATAATTCATGAAATAGAAAAATTAGGCATTTAAAAAATCAGATATTTGAATTCTGGATGAATTCGACTACTTTATTTCTTTTTTCTATAGATTTCTGAAAAGATTTTTGGATTTTGAGTTTAATCTTGTCTTCATCTAACTGTTGTAAATCTACTACTTTTTTGATTTCAGTATAAGCAGACTCTCTAAATCGTGGGAGAACTTTTTTCTTTTTAGATTCTGATTCGAAAAATATTTCTTTCTCAGCAATCACGTGGCCAATTTTACTTATATTTATATTTTCGTTCTTCAGTAAATCAATCACATTCGAAGAAATCTTTGGATCACAAAATATCATTAGAGAATCGAGCGATACTCCAAGATAATCTACATTAGTTCTTTCCAATAATTCCAAAATTTTAGGATTTACAAGATCTTTAACTTTTTGTAGACTAATTTGAAAACCACAATTTGCTTCACGGCTTATTTCGTATAAATCTCCTCTCAATCCACCATTTGTTATATCACTCATTGAATGAATTGATTTACATATATCAGGTGAATTCAGTAAAAATTTACTCGCTTTAAGAAAATTGATGTTGATTGTTTCCATTAGGTATTCTGGATTGTTTGAATACAGAGCAGTCGTAGCAATAGTTCCACCACCTGCGCCTTCAATCATTAGAATATCATCGGAAATTTGGATATTTTTACGGAAAAATGGATATTTCATTATTCCAATCCCTGCTATTCCACCTGTAAGTCTATTCCCAATGACCATGTCCCCACCTATTCTTAAAGTAGAACCAGCAGTAATGGGGACCCCAGATAATTCAGCAACTGCAGCAATTCCAGCTTGGAAATCAAAAAGTTTTCCGATATCACCATCATCAGCAAGGTGAACATCAACCATTAATGAAATTGGCATGCCTCCTTTAACATAAATATCGCGTAAAGCAGCTCGTGTGACATGAAATCCAGCCAAAAAAGGAAAATCACTCAATCGGCTATGCATTCCTTCCATTTTTGATAAAATAATAATTGGATCTTGATCTTCTTTATATTTCCATTTGACTGCCCCAGTATCATCTAATGAGCTGGGAGGAATAAAAGGATGAACCTTAGTTTCCGAAAGTTTAGTTAACAATTCATGAACAAAAAAATCTCCCCTTCCACGACATCCTACTCCTCCCTCTCCCATTGTAACATTTGATTTTGGAATTTGAAGTATTTTTTTTAAGATCGAATTATCATCAATTGAAATCATGGAATTTTGACTTTCTTTTAATATAGATGATGCCAAATGGGTGAGATTCTCTTTAGGTAAATCTTTGAAAGTTTCATACTCTTGAACCAACCGTTCAATAATGATATGGTTGGGTGTTTTTTTTTCTAATAATTTTTTCGTAATCCCTTCGAGGTCTGTCATTACATCTCTATAATTTGTTATCAAATTCAAAAATTTCTAAATATATCAGAAATTATATTATTCGTTTTATGAGGTTTCAAATACGATCTCCATCGCGACTTCATCTTTCTTTAATCGATCTTAATGGATCTTTAGGAAGAATCGATGGTGGTTTTGGATTTGCTTTAGATAATCCTAATTTTGTAATAGAATTTAGTGATGGCGATGATTCACTAGTTAACAAAGGAGAAAAATTCATTTTTATTGGTCCAAGTGAATATCTTGAGCATGTGCAACAGATTATATCCAAATTGGAATCTAAATTTAATGTAAAATACGAGAATATTAATATAACAGTGAAAAAATCAATCCTTCCTCATGTAGGTTTAGGTTCAAAAACTCAATTTCTTTTATCAATTGCAAAAGGATTATGTTACCTTAAAAAAATTAATCTAACAATAAGGGAAATGGCATCACTAGTAGAGCGGGGAGGAACTTCCGGAATAGGATATCAAATTTTCGAAGAAGGCGGCTTTATTCTTGATTTAGGGCATTCCTATGGAAAAAATGGAGAAAAGAATTCATTTATGCCTTCTTCTGCATCGAAAGCACAACCAGCAATGCCGTTTTTTCAACACATTATGCCTGAAAATTGGAAGGTCCTTTTATTAATTCCAAATGTAAAACAAGGCGCCAATAATATTGAAGAACGAAACATTTTCCAAGATTATACTCCAATTTCTATTCAAGATGTTGAAAAAATTTCTCACAGAATTTTAATGCAAATAGTTCCATCGATTATTAATAAAGATTTAGACAATTTTGCTGAAGCTCTCTGGTTTATCAACAACCATGGTTTTAAAAAAGTCGAAATTGGGATTCAACACGAGTGTATTAATAATTTAATACAAGATTTATATCACACATTTAAAGTTCCCGTTGGAATTTCTTCCTTTGGTCCAGGAGTGTTTGTTATCACAGATTCAGATGAGAAATCAAAAGAAATTTATGATTATATAAGTTCTAGATTAGAAGATCCCTTAAAATCTCCCGGAGGGAAAATAATTGAAACAAAACCAAACAATTCCGGTTTTTCTTTGAAAGTTTTTTAATAAAAAGAATTTTATGTATGTTAAATTATTTGAATTCATGGAAAAACTCGCTGAAAATTTTAGTTTTTCTGGTATGACTAACCGAGAACATGCCATATTTGAAGTAGGTATTAAACTTGCTGCACTTTTTCACCAATTAGTAGGAGCACCTATTAAAAATGATGAAGAAGTGATGAGAAAAATTGCAGATGGGCTTAAAGAATCAATATCGTGCCAACCTTATGTAAAAAGGGTGGATGTTAAAATTTTAAAAGATACTCAAGCCTTTAAAAAAGTCACTGAAGCTTATAGTAAAAAGCATGAATTTGATTATACGTACATTCAAGGAAGGAACCTAGTTGCCGAAGTGGAGGTGCAGTATGAAGATTGGATTGCGATCGGAAAGGTTGAATGGATATCAGACCTTAACTACCCTCTAATGTATGTTCGGGAAGTGAAACAAGTTTAATAAATTCACAGATCAAGCTCATTTCTTTTAAAAATCAAATAGATCTTGCGGTTTTACTTCATGATTTAAAAGATAATTATCCATTACTTCAAATGCATCATGAAATCGATCCATATCTTGCCAATCTATCAGTTTTTTCTTTATATTTATATAATTTTTTAG
>JAUWOE010000312.1 GCA_030612265.1 Promethearchaeum sp. | reverse complement strand
CTTTTATGGACAGAATGCTAATTCCATGGGGAGAAACCTATGTCACCCTAGAAGACGGTAGATCACATCATCCTATGCGAAAAAAGCATGAAAATGGTAAAGTGGTTCTAGTGTCAAGTTGTGCGTATTGGGAGTTAGAGAATTTTGATCTGCTTATAGATCACATGAAAGAATTTTGCTTCCATGCTGAACGCGAATTCTTGGGCTCCTTGCTTAGACCTCATTCTCCAATGATGAAGTACTTGCAAGATGCTGAAGAAAAACTAAATGAAATTAATACAGCAGCTTATGAAGCGGGAAAACAAATTGTTAAAAATGGGAAATTTAATAAGATGACATTAGATACAATAAGTCAACCGTTGGTACCGATGGAAAACTACGTCCGAAAAGTGGATTGAAAGTGCATAACAAAAAAGAGTATAGATTACTCATCATTGCTAACGTTTTTCTCTTTCGGCTTTAAATACATGATCCATTGAAACCCTTTAAAATATAGAAAATACGCGAATATTTGGCCAATTAAAACTATCACCTCGATTATTAACAGGACATTGTAGATTTTTATCTCAACTCCTGGCAGATTCAATGGGCTTTCGTGTAAAACATCTAGCTCATAATCCCGGTAAATGCCATTTAGGTGAAAAATGATATTATGGGCCCGTTCCAAGACCAATAAGGTTTCTGCTACCCGAAACCAAGAGATGTTGATGAAGGGGATGGGAACCTTGCTGACGGAGTGTAAAAAATTACCGAAATTAATCCATCCGATGATGTGAAAGACAGCTATGAAAATTTTAGTCACATCTTCCACAAAACCGAAATAGTCGAGAATTATCGGTGAGAGCAATGTTTCTGCAATTGTGATGATGATAATACTTCCGCCAATAAGGATGTTTAAGATCAACGAAGTTATAAAGGCTCTACGTGCCGTCACCAGTTCTTTCCGTTCGAGTGTTTTATTAGTTGATGAAATAACCCCGCAAAATCCCATATAGATTAATTTAATGAAAAAAAGGAAAAGTAAATCAAGTCCGATTGCTACAATTTTGGAGAATATTGAAGGACTGGTGCGTAAATTTTCAAAAATTCCACTCAATACATGTTTAAAGAAGTAGAAGAACAGTGAATACACGGTTAAGACAACTAAATAAGTTTTAAATTTCTTGAAATGAGCAAAAATCGCATCATAAATAGAAGCTTTTGCCGGCACAAGAGAAATAAGGTTAGATATACTAATAATTCCTTTTTAAATATAAAATTTGCATGTCTTAATAAAATATATTACAATTTTTAATTACTCATGGAAATTGTTGATGAAACAAAGAAAATCAAGTCCGAGTAACCCAGAAAATTCAAAAGAATGGGGATTATCACTTCTTTGTTTATCCACATTCGGCTTTTATTGTCCTTCTTTTTTTGAAAATGATTCCAAAGAAATCGAATATTGTATTATTCAAGGGATTTGCCTATGTCGGGAAAGCAACGTATCTTATTCTACTCGCGCAGATTTTTGCATATGGAATAATATATTCGAATTTCGGAGAGCATTATTTTCAAAACTTACTTGTGAATCGGTTTCTGGATTACTCGGACAATTATTATTTAGCAGTATGGATCTATGTCTTGATTATGTGGTTCATTTGTATTCCAATTGGGATTCTGTGTTATATAATTGAAAAATTTGTTTTTTCATATATTAAACAAAGGAAAAAAGGAAAAGAACAAATTCTAGCATCTTAACGCTTTAAGGAATAAATGTAGGATATCATCGGCTCGATTCCTATTAAAATTTTTTCTAAAATGGGAAAGTCAGTAATATTTTCCTTTTTTTATTCCTTTACGACTATATTTTTAATCAAGCAAAATTCTAAAAGGGGAAAATACAACCTCATTTCTTTTAATGCCTAAGTGCTATATATGAAATAAGAAGTGTGGTGGGTAATATCAAACGTTCAAAAATTATTCTGATAATCCTTTTCGATATTTTGTTAGTAGGTGGTATATCATCCGCAATTAATACGAGTGCAACCTACATTTCATCAAATTTATCAAATATTCCAAAGAGTCAAGGAGGATTTAACGGGGATTATTATTTTGATTATGATTGGGAGAATTCTACTTTAGATCAATGGAATTTTACAGATGACTTTCAATACGATGAATATTTCTTATTAAATAATGGAACTGAAGATGTTTGGGTCAGAATACTCTCTGAAAACAACGTTACAACTTCTAACTCGGGAGAAATAAAATATTTTACTTTTAAAATCTTTGAAGATCCAGATAATAGTGTTTTAATAAATTGGGAGGATAATTGGGAAGAGTTTGAATCGATAGATTGGCAAGGTTATCAATATTATTATTGGGATTATTATTCTGACGAGTGGGACGAGTATTCAGATCCTTTTTTGGATGAACCAGAGGCATACTTTAATCACGATGAAGATAATTCAAGCTTTTCTGAACCATCTGAAACTAATGATTGGGGATCTATGTGGTCAGAAGATGATCTGTATAAAGATTATAGCGACGCGTATAATATAATGCATGAAAGATTAACTGGAGATGAAAGTTGGTGGTTTTTAAACATATATTTTGAAAATTGGGATGATACTTACATCGGAACAGTAAATTACACTTGGTTTTATGATGATACTGGTGAAATATTTGATCCTAATTCCGTCGATTTAGGACCTGCTGTAGGATATGAGTTTGATTGGGAAATTGCCCAAACTATGATCACAAATGAAACTTTTGACTATAATAATTCTTGGACGTGGTTTTCTTATGGTCTTAGTCAATGGGTTAGCTGGTTTGATGTTGTTTCTGATTCTATAAATTTCATTACAGCAGATACTTCGTATACGGGCATGTCAATTTTTAAAGATCACAACGAGAATGGGATTGCAGATGTATTTTATAATTATGAAGAGGAATATGGTGAAATTTATTATGATCAAAACCAGTCTGAAATTCAATCATTAATTACTTTGGATTCTATTGAAAATATCGATTTTGGTTTAAATTTCGAGCAAAATTCAGAAGATCTTGGTTTTTGGGTTAGTTTAGAAGGAGTTAGTTTAACTACACTACCTTACGGATATGGTTATGAACCTTTTTTTGTTGAAGATGAATATTTCAGCGAACAGGAATCGCAATTTTACTTAGATAATTTGAATTTATCTTTTTATTATGAACCACAAGAGATATCCAATGAAAAAACTCAAGTAAAATCATCAAGCTTTTCAATTAAGCAAGATCTATCCGAATTTTTATACCCAAGTAATCATTCAAGCGCAATTAGCGAATTTGAAGGGATGTCGTTAACAATCGATTATATTGTCAACTCTGATGTCTTTTCTAGTATTGTTGGTGTAGATGAA
>JAUWOE010000055.1 GCA_030612265.1 Promethearchaeum sp. | reverse complement strand
CGTTATTTAAGATATCGCACAATATTTGCCTCTGATTTTGATCATTTTTATACTTCAAGCCTTAAATCGGTTACTATCCAATACTCTTTAGGAATGCCGGATTATTTGGAAGTATTCTTAAATTATTTAGATGGAAATGCGACGCTCTTGGATGAAGTGATCAATCAATTAGGGGGAAACGCCACACTCCTCGAAACGACTGTGGCTTTGGCAACGCAGAATATCGAATATCTGACCTCGCTCAAATCTATAAGTAGAAATTAAATTATTTAGACTACTAGGTTGATCTCCAAGAAACTTGAATTTCCTATTTAAAAAATAATAGGGAAATCCCATGTAATATTTTGAACTGAATATTTTACTTTTAGGAATTTATTTATGAAATAAATTCTTTTTATCAAAAATACTAGCTTCAAGTATCACGGAGAAATCTATAAGTGGAATATATAAGGGTTTTCCGTTTTGGGTTTGATATTTTTTTTCAATATCTTTTCTAATTATATAATCTGGATCATCATCCATATTAAGCACAATTTTTCCAGAATTTTGTATAATTCCCAAAAAAATTTCAATCTTGATTTCTTCTGGGATATTAAACCCTTCAAAAAGAAATTTCTTACCTTTGAAGATTGTGCTTTCTATTTTATGGAGAAAAAATTCCATTTTTCCAAAAATTGTATCACCGTAATTACTGGTGGTTAATCCAGGAATTTTTGTTGCCCCAGCATTTTCCCATCCATAAGATATACCACCTATATTTAGATTTTGGTTTACTATGAAACTTTGATAAGAAATTGGTTCTGATATTTTTATTTTTTCTCTTAGATCTTTTGAATGGCCTTTATGGGATAGATCTGGAATGACCAAAATATAGTTTTTTGAGAGAAGATCCAGTGAATAGTCATCCCATTTTTTCGCTTCAATACTTCCGAATTTTCTGCACATTGAAAAATATTTTATTCCTTGGAAATAGGCTTCCTTAAATTCTGAAATATAACGAAATAGATATTGAGGAATAATATATTCTGGCATGAAAGTCCTTTTTTTATTCTTATTTGAGATTTCAACAGAGCACATCATAATTAACGGTATACAAACAATATAGGATAACAAATTATCATAATAAGAATTACACCATGCAAATTTTTTTTTTCCTGAATTGGTAAATAAAATTGCAATAGTTTGAAGATCAATGGTTTTAGCAATTTCAATCGGTCGCCAAGAAATATCTAAAAATTTAAGTTTTCCTCTATAAAACGTAAAACTTGCAAGCACTAATTGATTTAGGTCAAAATAACCCAATTCCGCCCAACATATATATGCAGACTCCCCCAAATATAGTCCGGGATATCCGGCTTTGGTATATCGGTAATTTTTCGACCAGAATCTTTTTTCAAAAGGAATATGAAATAAATCCAGGGGACCAATAATTTCGTTAAAAATATCACGAGATCTTCGACTACGGTACAATGTTTTAATAAGGGATTTTTTTTCTTTTATGGTCTCAGAAAACAAATCATACAAGAAATCACATAGAGATGAAACTTTCTTTAGATCTTCTTTAATAATTTCGAAAAAATCACAAAAAATAGTCCAACTTATTGATTGGGATCTAAATAAAGATTCTTCTATACAATCTTGGATTTTATTATTACTCTCTTTTAATCTTTCGATAGTCCTGGGTTCAGAAGAACCAATGGTATCCTCGACCAGTAATACATATTTATTGATTTTTTCTTTCATAAAAGTTTGAAAGGATTGAGAATTTTGCACATCTTTTGAAAAAACAGGTAAATTTGAGCAAGCATCATTAAGGATAGTTAAAATATTATTAAATTTTTCTTCATCATCAAAATCTAAATTTTCCGACATATTAGAATATTCTAATTAAATTATTTAAAGATATTATCTAAAATGTTAAATATAAAAAAAACTGAAAAAATTAAGTATAATCCAAAATCGATTTCTGATACCCAGTAAAACTTTCCACTTTCCCACTGATGATTCGCCTTGATTTATCCAGTGAAATTCCCGTCTTTTTATGGAGTTCGATAGGAGTGGATTGATACACTAATTCCGAGGTTTCGTATCCATTATTAAACAAAATTCGGGCTTGATTGCGCGATACATTCAAATATTCCATGAGGTCCAGTAGTTCTTCCTTAATTCCATGTTTGATTCTCACCGATAATTTACTCAGGATTTTATCAAAGGTGGTTTTTTTTCCATTTCTAACCACAGTTTTTCGCATAAATCGGGCAATAGTTTCAAAAGTTAGAGCCACCCGCGACATTTCATTGGTAAGTCCGAAAATATCTCCTGCACCAAACTTAGGGAAAACTTCTAAAATATGGGCAAATGTATGCTCTGAAATCCACAACTTAATTATTTCGAGTTGTTCATCCAGATTGTTCTTGGCAGACCTAAAAGAATTAAAAAACAACAGATTTTCCAAAATGAATTCATCGGTGGAAAACGCATAGGTCTCCAGTAGATTTTTTATTCTTACAAGAAGGTTGGGATAGATGTAAAGACTCACCGCTAGGGAACCAAAATCGGAAAGCAAATATCTATCAGAATGTGGCACCTTTTTTATCAATCCCTCTTGCTGGAGAAAATCAAAAACATATTGATGATTGCAAATAAGCGGAATTAGGGATGTAACAATTTTTCGAGCATTAGATTTCTTTACATCTGATTTATTTTGCTTTGAAAAAAGATCATGAATAAAATAAGTCAGGTGGGGGCAGAGTTTCTTCAGTAATATCATGAGAACTAGGAAACATAATACGACCTTTTCTTTTTTTAAAATTTTTATCAACTGCTTTTTTATTTAATATCATTTTTTTAAGATAAATTTTGAAGGTTGAAATAAATTTAAATTAAGAATTGGTAAATATTACCTAGATCTATTATTATTTCAGTTGACTAAAGATTTTATTTCGTAATAATTAAATATCAATATTTGATAGAAGTGAATTTAATGAGCAGACTTCCCCATAAAGAACAAGAATTTGATGTGAGAATATTAGAATTAGATGAAACCCATAATTTAGATTTTAAAGAGAAAATTAGCGGGAAGATTGGAAAAATAATTGCTGGAATGGCTAATAGTGAGGGTGGTAAGATTTTTGTAGGAATATCTGATAAAAAACCCAGAAAGATCTTTGCTGTCAATTATACTGAAATTGAGCAAATAGTAAATAACTGTTTAAATAATATGAAACCAAGACCAATTCCAAAATTGATAAAAATTATAACCGAAATAGATAATGAGAAGAAAAATATTGTATGTATTGAAGTTCCAAAAATGTCTGAATTAGTGCAAGAAAAAGGAATTTTCCCATATAGAGATACTGGAAGTAGCCATACCAGATATTTAAATTACCAGGAAATTACAGAATATCATAAAAAAAGTGACTATCTTAATGATCATATTTCATCGTGGGTTTCAAAAAAATTTTTGGAAAAACCAAAACATGAATATCTGATATTTTATTTAATTCCTCCAACCTTGAATTATAAACAAATAAATTTTCTCTATAATCGCGATATTGAAAATATTATGCTTACTAACGAAACCAATAATAAAGACGTTCATGGGATTCGTTCAAAAGTATATGTTTCTTGGGAAAACCCAAAATTTAAACATCCAATTACAGATTTTTTTAAAGAAAATCCAATTTTCCATAATCAGCAACAATTTACTACTTGTGATTTTCATAAAATATTCGATGAAAGAACTGGAAGTGAAGTTATGATAATGAGAAATGGAGTTATTCAAGGAAAAATGTTATTTCAATATAATAGCAGCAAAATAAAAGAAGAAACTATTGATTTTGATTTAATATTTATCAATCATGAACTTTATTCTATTCCCTCTGAAAATGACATTTTTCCATTGATTCCATTAGGATCATTTAAGAGAGCTTGTGCATTAATGTCATATCTTTTTAATCAAGCATCAATTTATCCATGGATTACCAATAGCTTCAATTCTTTTGATGGGGCTGTTTTTTTTTTTATTGAAAAGGGAAAAAAAAGTAGAAGTGAAATTATTTATGAAAAAAGAGAATATTTGGGGGAGAATAACTATTTCAATATCAATTTTCTTTTGCAAATAGATTATTTAGGTTTATCATTAGAATCAAAAAATAATGAAGAGATATATAGAAAAATTCTTCCAAATTATATTGAAAATTCCCTTAATGACTTAGAAAATACACTTAAACCTCAAATTCTATCTTACTTCGGAAAAAAATATACTACCAGCTTTGCAAATAGAAGAAAAGTAATAGATAAACCTCTAATTGATATATCAAAGTTACCTGAAAGATTTTATTCCCTTTTTCTTAATAAAATCAAAACTCATCCCCTTTTAGAAATGATTTTTCCTAAATATACATCGAAGATTGAGAAAGAGCATCTTCAATTTGTTGAGCATCAAAATATGAATTTAAATGTAGTTAATTTGTACGAACTAAATTCAAAGAAAATTCCTAAAAATCTTCAAAACTGGTATAATAAAATTCAATTATCAAATAAAAGAGCAATTTTCATTGGATTACAATTCAATTTCATTTGTAATGATGGATGGTATTATGATGAATACATTGGAGGTATTTCAAATTTAGCCGAATATACTTATAACAATTTGCTAGATGGTGTAATATCATTAATATTAACCCGTATTTTAGAAAAAGATCAATACAACTTTTCTAAAGAACTACTGAATCATATTGAAAATTTTGAAAAAACTGCAATAGAAAATAAACTCCCAAATTTTATAAAATTTAATTCCGAAGGTAAAGCAGAAATCATAATAGATAGGATTCATTCTTTTCAAAAAAAGACTTATGAATCAAAATTAGATAATATTGAGGATATTGGGATAATATTTGAAGAAGATATCAAATTTGAAGAAGAAAATATAAATCATATATGGAGCTTAAAGGGGTTGCAAGCTGGAAAGAATTATCTATTTTCTTGTGGTTCATTAGGTGATAAGATTCATTTAATTTATAGCATGGAAAAACCTCGTTTTATAGATTACAGAAATTTCATATTTGAGTTTATTTTTTATTTAGATATACCAAAGAATTCATTATATCAATTTGATTTGAGCAAAAAATAATCAATCTCCAATAATAATTTCATATTATATAAATAAACCAAATTTTATCTCAATTCGATGGAATATGCAAATTGTATCTGGATTAAACCGCATTATTGAAAATACTGAGAGATTTCCAAATCTTTTCGGGGTGGAACTTTTTATTTGAAATGATAAGAAAAATGATATTATGATTTGGAAATGAGTGATCTAAGAATCAGATTTTATTATTTTTTGTTTTCTCATCTTTAATCCGATTTCTGGTTCATTTTGAGAAATATCTTCTTATTTTCACCTATTTTTTTCATTTTTGGTGAGATTTTTGATAAAAGCCGTTTCTTCTTCAATTCAAAATTTACTTTAGAAGTTAATTGATAATAAGCATTAAAAATTTTTATAGCATTTCTTCCTTTTTCTAACAATTTTACTTTTTTAGGTCGCCCAGTAGAAACATCGATATAGTTAAAACGAATTAAATGATCTAAATATAAGGCATTTAGAGAGTTATACTCCCCTGAAGAAGCATTCATATTTTGGTCTTTTATAACACCCATAATTTCTAAGAGAAATCTTTTCGGGATTGATTTCAGTTTGAAGAAATTTTGGAGTTCTTTAAAAAAAATGAGAAACAAAATTAATTCTTCGCTAGGACGGGATATGTAGTAATCAGGAATTGGAAAAATGTCTGGATTATCAGAAATAATATTTAATTCATAGTCTTTTTTACAATAATAAGCAATCCCATTAAATAATAAACATGCAAGATATCCTGCAGTTGCAAGTAATTTACCTCCTGTAGAAGCATTATAGAAAATATCGTTTTCTATTTCCTTAGAATAGATCTTTGCTAGTAAAGTTTGAATATCTGTAAAATTATATATATCAATTTTACAGACTTTTAGATTCTCTTTAGAAATAATCTTTTTGGAAAGCAATTCCTTTTCAATCTCATTAACATTTTCTTTAAACTGATCTTTGCCTTCTTTTGTAATTAAATATACTTTATCGGCTTTAAATCTCTCAATCGGAAGGATTATTCTCCGTTTATCATCATCTCCAACTGGAGCAATATGTACACGTAAATTTCCTAGCAATAAACTTTTCACCATATTTGGTTTTTATTTATTCACTGAAGTTATGTGATTCATGTGAACATGATAATTTAAATGTATATATAACGGTAACATCAATAGTGATTTTACAATGTCTAAAACTTATAATAATACAAAAAAAGGAAGAAATTCAATTCCAAAAAAGCCAGGAGCATATAATCTTCTAGATAAAAATGGGAAAAAGAAATATACAGGTCACACAAATGACTTAAATAGAAGAATTAAAGAACATCACCAAGATTCACAAAAGCACTTCTCGAAAGTCAGTACTACTGAAACTAGATCCAAACAACAAGCTAATCGAATTGAAGATAAGCGTTTGGCTCAAAGTAAACCCAAATATAATAAAACTCGTAAATAACTGTCAAAAAAAAAGGGGGGAAAAAATAATGAGTATAAAAGAAAAAGTCTTTATTAAACGAATTATAGATGGAGATACATTTGAAACTAAGAAAGGAAGGATTATTAGGTTAGCAAATGTAAATTTTCCAGAAAAACGAGAAAAAGGTTATAAAGAATCAAAGAAATATCTTCAAAAAGCACTTCCTGTTAATAGTTTTGCATATATTGAGTCTGTAGCAAATGATAAATATAATAGAACTATAGCAATTGTTTCAAATTGGTCTCAGAACATCAATCGGAAATTGAAAAAGTTTCTTCAAAGATTATTTTGATAGGTAAATTTGCTAAATAAATATCTAATTTAAAATTTTGACCAGAAGATTAATAATTTTAAAAATAGGGTTTATTGTTTACTTTTTGTTACACAATTTCTTTTTTTATTATGTAAATTGTTATATTGGAATGATTAGCCCACAAGATAATAATTTATTTATAATATCTTGTCATTACCTTGTGATGTGAATGATAAAAATGAAAAAGAACAAGACAGTAAAAAATCAAAAAATTACTAACAAGCAACTACTTAGATATATAATTGATCCAAATTTTGACTGTGAGATAAATATCGACTTTTTTTATTTCTTTCTACTTTTGTTCAGTTGGGTATTAAATTTCTTTTTTCTTAAAAGAAGGTACCAGATCAAAAAATTTCAAGCAGAATTTGAAAACCATTATGGATTGAGAGAATCGAGTAATTCTGTGATGAACTGGGAAGGTCCTTTTTCATAGATCTTACCATAGGCTTCATACCATCCCGAATAAAGTACATAAACATATTTTCTCGGCCGAGTAAACCCAACATAGAATTTTCGTCGTTCTTCTGGATCATCAATTGATTTATAATGGGGCAATCGTCCTTGTTCCAGTCCTGGAATTATCACAGCATCAAACTCGAGACCTTTACTGCTATGAAGAGTGGTAAGAGTAATGCTATCAGAATGTTTACCATACCCTGCAAATTCTTCCAAAGTTATTTCTGCCAAAGGTTGATTTGGAGATGATTGTTTAATTAATGTTCGAAAGGCTTTGACTTCATCAGGAAATTGTCCCCCTTTTTTCAGAACCGAGATAATCTTTAAAGATCGAGCTATTGATTCAACCCATTGATAGAAATTCAAATTAGGTCTTGATACAATCACTCTATAAAAATTCTGGATTTCTTTTAATCGATTTGTTGTATTAATGCTCTTTCCCGCCAATTCTAGTAAATAGAGCCATGTCTTGACCAATTCATGAAAATAGATTCCAGTTCCTCCTCGATGTCCCAACACCCATTTAGCAATCGATTCAAGCCACCGGATATAGAAAGTTCGTTTGTATCGTAAATCACGAGAGCCTTGAAATTTTATTTTAGCTGCATTTAATATTGGGATAATTTTTTTTGCATCTGTTTCATCTAAATACAATAATGCGATTTCCCTGTCAGAAAAGCTTAAATTATGTAATTGTGGAAGAATGTTATCTATAATTTCCTTGATTTGATAATTAAAACCTTTGGGTTTATACTCAATTTTAATTTCTCCCGCGTTTGCATAATCGGTTCGCGAAACATACTCTCGCGTTTCACTAGGTTGGAGGATGATTAAAGAACCATCAATAATCTTTTGACAACATCGGTAATTCAATCTTAAATGAATTGTTCGTGTTTTCTCGTGATTTGATAATTCTTGAATATATTTTGGATCAGCTCCCATAAATTTATAGATAGACTGATCCATATCACCAACTGCACAAATTTTTGTATTTGTACAGGTTAATAAGATTATAACGATTTGATGCAAAATAGGTCCTAAATCCTGATATTCATCAATTAAGAACCAAGGATATTTTGCAGAAATAATTTTTTGCACTAATGGCTTTTGCATTAATTTTAGTGCAAATTCGGTGAGATCATCGAAATCGATCATTTTTAAATGGCGGAGAAGTGAGATATAACACAAAATAAACTTCTCCATAGTTTTATTAATCTGGAAATCTGTATCACACTTCTTTCTGCGAGATATTTGCATACCATTCATTGTTATAGATGAATATCCGGTTAATTCTTGTGCTTTTTTAAAACATTTTAAACGGACTTCATTGGATGCAATTTTGAGAGGAAAGGGTAAATTCGGGAAATAAATCCGGCCGAAAGGACGAAGTAAGTCCCACATGCAAAAACTATGAAATGTCCCCAGAAAGATATTTCTCCGTAATTGAAGACCCATTTTCTTAAGTCGATCTCGAAATTCTATCACCGCATCGTTGTTGAAAGTTACACACGCAAGCCCTTGGGGATATTTAATTTCTTGGAGAAGTGTCATAATCTTAACCGTTAGGGTTGCTGTTTTCCCACTTCCAGGACCGGCTAAAATAACCATACTATCATTGTGTTCAAGAGCCGTCTTTTGATGAGGGTTGGTTAATAAGCGTTTGTAATTTGTTAAAAAATAGTCTGTGCGAATAATGGATACCTCCTGAAAATCAACTGTTTTTAATCCATTTTACGATGCTTTGAATCGCTTTCGATATGTATTTTGGAGTAATTAAATCATATGAAGCAAGTCTTTGGGCAAATCGACCCTTTCCAATTTCTTCAATTTTTGTCAATAAATAAGTTACCGAATCTTTTTTTGTCAATGTATTCAGTGCTGTATCAAGTTTTGTTAATGTATCTGATCTTTTACCGAAATCATTAAAACATTGGAGAAATGTGTCTTTATTTAACGTTCCAATTTCTTTTTCAAGAGTTGATTCATTCATATAAATATTGTAATACGTAAATAGTTGGATCTGAAGAGATTTGGAACATTTTTCGAATTTTAATGCGGCGTTCTCATTTGTAAGACGAATTAATTTTAGACATCGATTATATCCTGTATGTTGAATTTCTGGATCTCCATCAGTAATAATGACGAAAGGAATTCCAAGTGAATTTAAAAATTTCACATAAGGTTTAAAATCGGTCCCATGAGCGCTGCAAACAGTAATTCCCGAAGCATCTAAGTCGATTTCGAGGATTTCCGCGAATCGAGGCACTAAATATAGTTCTGCAATTCCTTCTACTAGAATCACACCTTTCGCAAATACGATTTCCCCTCGGGTTGCATCAATGTAACGCTCAAGATCTTGAATTTGTTGAAGACTAATATCAAGTTGCGCACTTGAAAATCCTCGGGTTCCTGATTTAGTCTTTTTTAAATTCACCAAAGATTTAATCGGGGAGACACTTACAATATGGGGAGAATGGGTGGTCAATATTAAAGGGGATGTGCGTAAGAAAAAATCCCGATATACTAATCTTTGAAGATGGGGGTGTAGATGGGCTTCCGGTTCTTCAATCGCTAAAATTATTGCAACGATTTCTTTAAGTTGCTCTTGACTTTCAATATTCAGCATTAATAAAGCGATATATAAAACGTTGCATATTCCAAGACTTTCTTCGCCAATTTCTCGAGTTAGATGTTCATCTACATATAATCTAAGACTTTTTATTAATTTTGCAGTATCAGTCGATCCAATACCAATGGATGTATTTACCGAATAATTTTCCCCAACCATAGAATTTATCCTGGTATTGATTTGTGTCTGTAAGCTATTGATTTCTGGGATATTTCCAATGGTATTTCGTAATACATTTAGGTTTTCTGCCAAGTCAGATAAATCGGTATTATCAAATTTAAATCGATTTATCAATGGCTTTAAAGGCGATCTCCTCCATTGGGACAAATCATGTTCCGCATTTCTTAAAGGGGGGAGAATTTGTAAAGGAATATCTTTACGTACTCGATAATCAAAATTATTTTCACCTTCTAAACCTCCAAAAATGATAAATTCATACTCGTTTCGGTTGTTAGGAAAATATCGATAAGTTACACGAGCGGTATCTTCCGATATTAAGAAATCCCCCAAGATGCAAAGCATTGAGTCATTATCGAGAAATCCTTGAAACTCCACGCTCACTATGATTTCTTTTTTATTTTGCATAGGGGATGAAAGTCCATTCCAAAAATCGCGCTCTTCTAAATAACGTTCGGTATCCGGAAGGCTGGGATCCAGAACCAATCGTAATGCATTTATAAAATTGGATTTTCCTGACCCGTTTTCCCCGACAAGAACTGTTTTTTGGAAAAGATCCACAGATAAATCATGGAAATTGCGATAATTTTGAATTGATACTTTTGAAATATGAAAAGGCATTTTTCACCATTTTTGTTATTAATGAATACTATCAGTGATTATTGTCTTAAAAAGAATTCCAAATAACGAGCGTAATTTAAACAACTCCCGCAGAAATTGATGAAAAACCTTAAGATTAAGAAGGAAATTTTTTGCTCAATTTCTTCTTTTTTATCTTCCCAAGGATAAAATCTTACATTATGGAAGAATCCTCCACTTAAAAATCCATATTCTGCTCCATTAATGATTTCAAGATCATTGATTTTTGGGAAGACAAGACAAAAAGGAAATGTTCCATCATCTTCAGAAATAATCTCAGGATCATCAAGCCAATCTTTTAAAATTACTCTTGAAACTAATGTTTCATATTCAAATTTCTTAGTATCGATTATTATTGTCTCAAATACTACATTTGGAATACTTTCTTTCAAGTTAAACATCCAATCGTTAAAATTTTGATATAAAATCCCATTTATCGAATGAGCGGTGATTTTTATAATAGGTTTCGAGATAGATTTTGAGATCTCAGTGGCTTTTTTCTTTAGATCATCTATCCGTTGTTTGTTCAATTTTGTAAGATATAAAATCCGTGGAGTGAAATTTTTCTATGGTATCAATTTTATTTTTTTTATTTAATGGATTAACATTCTTTCTTTTTATAGAATAAATAAATAATAAATACTGAGTTAAAATAAAAATATCTTGATAGTGATGGTTGAATGAAAGAACAATTAAAAAAAACCCCTTTTTCCTCTAATCTTTTTTACACTAAGGATGATGATCAAAATATGACTATTTTTTCTTCATCTGGAGATAAACTAGGAAGTTTTAATTACGTTTTTGAACCAGAAATTCAAGAATTAATCTGTTCTAATCAAAAAATATTAAGTTCTTTTAATTCTAATTTAGAAGAAGAATTTATATATGCTTTATTAACATCTGCTTCAATGTTAAATGCAAAAAAAATGGAAATATCTCCTGTTAATAAAATACCAATTTGTTTAGAACAAATTGAAAAAAATGATTTCATAAACCATATAGAATTTAAGGAAAATAAAGTATTAGTATATTTCAAGCTTCCTAAAAACACACATTATGTACAACAAGCAAATTTACGCTTTTTTTCAACAAATCCTAAGCAGTGGAATAATCCCAAGAAAAGAAAGCCTAAAAAAGCTCGAATATTTTGTTATGATATAGACCAAAGAAAATTATTAACAAGAACCAATTTTGAAGACGAAGAACATTATGGAATTCGTATCTCCACAATTGCCAAACAACTTAATTTTTATAGTACTTACTTAGAAGATTATCTACGCCATAATATTGAAACTCCTTTTGTTCCAATAATTAATAAAATAGTTCAAAAAGGATCAATCGAAAATTTAACAATTCAAGAAAGAATTGTAATATCAAAATTTATTCTTACACAATATGAAAGAACGCCAATTGCTCGTAAAATATTTCAAGAAACTCACACTCAATCAATTCATGCGTTTAATAAGACTTTTCATAATATTGATAGCTCGAAATATAATATTCAATATGAACAAGGATATATTCGATTTGCTCATGAAGAATTGTTAATGAATCTTATAAACCCTGATAGTGAGGTTTATATCGTTCCGAAATTGCTTCATTACAAATGGAAACTAATTAGTGCTCCTTCAGATTTCCAATTTTTCACTAGTGATAACCCAATCTTGTTAATTAACCCGTTTGAAAGGGGAAAAACTGATCAAGAAAGAAAAGCAGACTTGGAGAATATAAATAGATTTATGAATTCTAAAGGTGCCGACTCCTATGTTATGATTAAGACTACATATGATGGGGTTACACCTGGTGCTTTAGGAATCTGTATTTATTTTCCTCTTTCCCCAAAATTTTGTCTTGCTTTAATGGATACTTCTCCTTACAAAAATATAAGATTTTTAAATCATCAACAAATAAATCATGGATTAGTTGCGAATTCCTATAAATATATTTTTTCAAACGATAAACTCTTTCCAAGAATATCTTTGTATTTAAAAGATCATATCTCTCTTAAAGAAAGATTAAAGGAGGTTGAAGTTTGGGGTGAAAAATTATAAAAATGAGAGTTTTAATAAGTTCTTACCCTTTCTTTGCTCTCTTAATTTCCTTTCTCTTTTTATTTTACAGTATTATTTAATTATTTTAATATTTAGGTCTAATGAAATACACTGTTCTTTTTGTGGTAAAATTATACGACCAACAGATAAATGGTGTATTTTCCGCGGAACAAGAAATAAAAGAAATTAGCGAATATTTCCAAGAGAATATTAAATTTGAAGTAATAGAACAAAGAAATCTCCGTAGATTCAAAATCAACCTAAGTCCCTCCAATTATTAATTTCATTCCTGAAGCAATAGGTCAATTATTAAAACTTCGCGCTTTGAATTTTAGTGGTCAAAACATTTCGATCCTCCCTTCTTTTATAGGAAATTTGAATCAATTGGAGTATTTCAATATAAAAAACAATAAAATCCAGAGATTTCCAGAAACACTGACAAATTTAAAAAATTTGAAAGTGTTCCTATTCTTTAATAATTTGATCGCTAAGAGAAATAAAAGAATTATGAGTTATTTTTTAGAACAAGAAAATTATACAATCCTAAAACATTTGCTTCAAAATAAATGTAGAATCGATTTTGAATTTAATACTACCATTAGGATAAACAGCCCAAATTTTAACGCTTTTCGTAAAGAGGTTTATTGTGCCTTTTGCGGTCATGGATTTAATATAGATCAAGAAAATCTCGTACTAAATAGAGAAAAGATACTATGTCCGATCTCGAAACATGAAAAATTGTGTGTATTCGCAAAACGTACATAGTAAAAATCTACAGGATAGTTGATTCAATTAATTTCCGGTTCAGTATGTAAACTTTTTTAACAGATTTTTTTAATATAAGATTATAGATGTATTCAAATTCACATTATAATAAGCCGCATTGGGATTCGCTTAAAAGAGATATTTTTATTCGAGATAATTATACTTGTCAACACTGTGGTAGAAAAGAAGGTGAAATTACTTGTGAAACACAAATAATAAAATCGCGTTATAAAAAAAAAGAAAATGATCTTTATTATGTTGTTACCCCTTATATTATAAAAAACAATAAATTTCTTGCATATTCAACTGAAAATGAAAGAGAGACTAGAGCGTATTTAAATTCTAAAGACGGAATCCAAATGTTGTATTTTCCCCACCATTATAAAAAACGGTCAGAAGAAATTCATATCGATGGGGCTGAGTTATTAAAAAAAATTGAAATGTTTAGATTATGGAATCCGATAATTCCTCCAAATCCTATATCGTTTAAAACAAAACCTGTAAAAATTCGCTTATACATTCATCATATAGATGGAAATTCTGAAAATGATGAACCGGAAAATCTGATTTCTTTATGTAATTTTTGCCATGAAAACGCTCATCAAGCGCACTTCATATTAAAAAATTAAGTAAAGTAAATTTAAAAAAAATTATTTGGATAATAGTTCTTTCACTTTCTCTCTAACCAACGGGCTTGGATGTTCAATTAATTCCAGAAGTAATGGTTTTAATCCCTTATAATTATCTGCGAACATGATATCCAATATTTCTAGAGCAGGAAAATAATGTTCTTTTTGTTTTCTTCCTTTACGGCCTGCATCTAGTTTAGTTATTCCTTTAGAGGAAAAAATAAATTGGTCATCTCCTTTAGGTTTTGATTTTGACTCTTTTATTAATAATTTCTCCCATCCTGCGAAAAATTGATCTTCATCAAATCTATACATACATTCAGACACAGTTTTATATTTTTTGTCCCATATCGGCAATAAATCGAATAATAATTTTATTCTATCAAGATATTTATTCGAAACATAAGGCAGAGTATAGATTAAATCTTTTACTTCGGCTGCATTTTCAATAAAACGTCCACCATCATAATTAACACTTGAGGATCTAAAAAATTTAAACGGATCACGTTGAAATTCTTGCTTGGATTTTATCCTTTTTCGCTGGGGTTTTCCAATTTCTACGTTTACATCCCATAATGCATTAAAAATCTTATCTGCTTGCGAGGGCGATAATTTTCCAGATGCAATAATTCTTCTTCGTTCATCGTACACTAACTTTAATTCATCGGGATCAGGAGTATTCGCTTTAGATTTGATTATAAAACTTAATCTTTTATCTATCTTTTGTTCATCGGTACTTTCTTCATTAGCAAAAATAATTGTGTTGAATAAATCGTCCATTTGGCAATTGTATTTTTGACATAAATCATCGACAAGGGCGGATCTAGGAAATTTTAGGGAAATCAGGAGAGGATCAATTTCCTTTATGATTTTCAACCAATAAACTGCTTTTTTAATGTTGATTGCACAGAGGGTTAACAGGGTAACTCCTTTTATATGAGGATATTTGAGAAATAGTTGATAAATATATTCTTCTCTATTAACATCCGTAGAATATGCTAAGGATTGAATCCAAAATTGGTTAATATCAGGTTCGTGATTAGTTGGTTTTTGGGTTCTGGTAATTTTATTTCCTTTATCATAGACAAATCTCATTTTTTGATGTTCTATGCCTAATTTAATTACATCCAAAGGTAAATCGATTTTTTCTTTCAATATCTCCCCAACAACATCGCCTCCCTTTCCTTGGAAGATTGCTTGAATGTATTCCTTGGTTTTTTTGTCTTTTAAATCCATGATTTTTCTATTACTTTTTAACAAATATATAATTTGTGATCGAGATTCTAATGTTTCAAATTACTAAAAAAAAATAAAAAATAAATCACTTATTCTCTTGGGAATATGAAATCGATGATATCTTTAATTAAATTTTTATATCAGAATCACGATCATTTTTATTAGGCAATTTAGGCGGATTAATTATTTTGTCTTTTTGGATGCTATCTCTATTAGAGGTAGCTTGATTTTAACCCGAATTTTTAGGGGTTACTGTTCTTCCGCATCAGTTTGGTGCGTTGTCCCCTAAATTGCCTTCTATTTAGAAGATGAAAAAAGAAACAGAAGAACTTAATGATCTTGAAGAAAAATTTTTCAACAATCCCGTAATTCAAATTCAACCGATGGTGTAATTCCACAAAAATAATGAAAAATTTTCTTCTTCAACTCTAGATTTTAGACATTATTTTTAAGTAAAACCACAAATATCATGCAAAAATAACACAAAATAAATGCAAAAACCATGAATTTCCATAAAAAAGATGAAAAAAATACTAGTTCAAGTTAAATAATATTGCATTCGATCAAAATCCATGGTCAACGCATATTTTTTGAAGAATTCATGTGAAATTAACCCACCTATATGAAATCCAAACATCTTTTCTATGGTTGGAGGGAATGGTCCATACAGACCCCGAATTTTTTTTTGCTTAATTGAACCCAATGTTAAATCATTCGCATCAAAGGGTGTAATTGACATTAATCCCCCACCACCCATCCCTGAACTTCGTTTTTTTTTATCCAAGTGAATTTTAGCTTCTTTTATAGTGCTTTTTGGACAAGTAAATGATCCTCCAACAAGCCCTGTGTCCACGAAAAACAAATAAGGTTTGCTTTGATTTATAGAACCCCATGTAACCATGAAATGATCATCACATAACCAAAATGGAATAGAATTTAATTCTTTTGATTGATTTTCGTTCTTAAATTCCTCATATGATACATCTGTTCGTGGTCGAAGAATTAGCTGTTCATGAGTATAATCTAATGTACTTAAGAAATGATAAAGGAATACCGTTCCGATAGCTCCATTTATTTTTATATCTCCAAAATATGAATCTAAGGCATGTCCAAGTTTCATTACATTAACAGGGATATTTTTAATAATAAAATCTCCGATCTCTAGAGTCTCAATAGTTCCATGTGATAATTTTCCCTTTTTCCCCGCACCAAAAATGCCGAGGTCACTTCCAATTAAGTGTATGTCTGATTGTTGAGCATATTCTTCATCTAAAATTATTTCTCCTCCTCCTGTGTCAATAAAAAAATTCACAGGTTTGTGTCCATTTATCCTTACTTGAATTACAGGTAAAGGATCTAAAGAAACAAAATTTATTGTTATAGATTTATTATTTTTGATTTGGTAAGGTGTTTTATTTCTAAAATAGGATAATTTTTGAGCTTTTGCCACTTGCCCTGCAGATGATAGATATTCTGCGGCCTTTTGAAACTCATCTTGGCGATAATGAAATTCAGCAAGTAGAGATAACGTATTTCTATCGTTTTTTTTAAGTTGAATGGCTTTAGTTAGCCAGTACTTTGCATCTTGATTATTTCTAAGTAATGCAATATAACCTTTTAAGAAATTAGTTTGAAAATTATTAGGATTCACTTCAACTAAATTTGAAAGAATTTGATCCGCTTCATTAAATTCACCTTGTTGAAAAAACATTATCGCTTGTTTCAAATTGTTAGAATGCTGTTTTTGTTTGTTCATTAATTTCACTTCTTTTTTTGTTTTAAAATTGTTTATTTAAGTGTTTCAGCTGTTTAATATCGGTTGCCAATTAGCAACCGATTGAATAATGACAACCATCAGTTACATATAAATCTTATGCATTCATAAAACAAATGATGAATAATAAAAATCCTGAGAAAAATTTAATTCTTTCAAAACTTTTTAAGAATTTGACTAAATCACAAATATCATGGAACTTAATCGTTCGTAAGGAATTAAGTGGAGTTCAATTAAGTCGATTATTACATAAAAATATCTCTACAATAACTCGAAATCTAAACACTATGAAAATGGACAATTTGGTGTTTGTGTCACGAACAGAAATGGTGAAAAATTTTCAAGTCAAATATTGGAAATTGAATCCTGAATTATTGAAAGAAACTCAATTACTATCAGAAGGGGATT
>JAUWOE010000140.1 GCA_030612265.1 Promethearchaeum sp. | reverse complement strand
TAATAATTGATCATGTTCCATTGAGATTTTTTTCTCCAATCTAGAAAGATCATATTTTTGGGCAATCTGTTGAGCTCTTGTTAGAAGTCGTTGTGCTTCATCTAATTCTAAATTAATTAACTCCAATTTGGCTTTAAAAATGTAAGTTTCCGCTAATAATGAGAAGGAATGCTGTTTTTCTGAAATTTCAAGTAATCTAGTTATTAAGGGGCGGATCTCTTCTAATATTTCGGTTTCGTTTGTGATTTGAAGTTCTTTATAGAGTAATGCGCATAAATTTAATAGAATAATAACTATTAATGGGTTTTCGACAGATTTCTCTTCTAATAATTCCTTTAATATATCTTCAGCTTTAATAATATTGCGAGTTCCACCTGCTTTTTTCAAAATCAGAGCTTTAGCAACACGATGCAGGTTATTAATTCTTTTATTATCTTCTTTTTCACTAAGATTTTTTATTTCTTTCAAACAAATTCGAGCAGATTCGAGTTCATTTTGATCTAAATATATCAAAATCATAAATAATAATCCATGAGATATTCTGTAATTAATCCCAATTTCTTTTTTCAATTGAATGCATTTTTTTGAGTAATTTAAAGCTTTATCAATCTCTCCTTTCTCATAATAAGTCAAGCCGATATTTTCTAATACTTCAGCTATCGTATGTTTATTTCCCATTTCTTCTACCAAAGACAAACTTTTTTCATAATATTCCAAAGCACGATCTAAATCACCTTGGAGTCTAAAAATTTCTCCGATATTAGTATAAGCTACAGCCATTCTAGTTTTATTATTAATTTCTTTGCTTATTTTTAAGGAATTTTCGTAATTTTCTAAAGCTTTAGTGAAATCACCTGTTTCAGAATAAAGTACTCCGATATCATTAAATGCTTGTGCTATACTTTGTTTTGGCCCGTATTTTTCACTTAAAGCTAAGTCTATTTTTAAATATTCAAGAGCTTTATCAAATTTATTTATAAGCAAATAATACCAACCCTTTAATCTAGATAAAACCGCTTTTCTTTTCCCGATCATTTTTTCAGGTTGATCTTTTATTCTGGAAATTAATTCTTCACATTTCAAGATAGAATTATAACCCTCTTTATTTTTTCCAACCACCAATAATGCCCATCCTCTAATAAGAGAAGCATCGAGCATTACAAGATCATTGCCAGTTTTTATACATTTTTGAATGACCCAGTCGGCTTTATCTAATGCTTTATTAAATTGACCTTGTTCTATAAAGAGAGAACTTTGAAGGAGATAAAAACTAATTTGTTCATCTACAGTAAGTTCATTTACATTCTCGATACTATTTAGTATCTCGAGCGCTTCCTTATTCTTAAATTGGTCCTTCAATTTTTGTGCATGTGCTATTTTATCATTTGTTTGATTGGGCATTATTTTTACTCCCTTTGTAATTTTTTCATTATTCATTATTGGACTTTAATTTCAGATGGTTATAATATTGAATTTTATTTTCCTTTTCTGTCTGAATGTTTCGAATCCTTCGGGTTTAATTGTCTGGAACGATTATCACGACTTGCTTTACTTGCAAGATTGTTTGTGTTTTTACTATTTGAACGGTTAGCGTTTGAACTACGGCTTCCTTTTTCAAACAAAATCTTCCAACTCCATTAATTATGAATAATATGGAAAAATCCGAATATTAATAAATTGGTAAAAAGTAAAAAAAGTTAGTCGGTTTGTTTATACCGATTTTTAAAATCATTCTTGATATCTGGGGGTTTTTCTTTCTTCATCGCTCATTTTTTTCTCCCTATGATCTTAATCATTTTATAACTGGATTTACATTTTCATAGAATTTTTTCAAAAACGTCATATAATTATTTGGTCAAAGCACTATTAAATGTTTGCATGGCTCCAAAATGGGATTTAAAAAAGATTTATAGAACTTTATGAAAATTTTATAAAAATATATGAAAAAAATGAAAATTAATATTATTTAGTATATAAACGATTTAGTGATCTTTTTGAAATCCCACAACACCTCTATTCTTGATATCGAAGGATTACCACTAAAACAATTCATCCAAAAGCAACTCGAAAAATACCCAAAACAAGATATTAAAGATATCCTCAATAAAATTTCACCATTATACCCAAAAAATCTTCAAGAAATTAGAACTACTATCGGAAGATGCGCGAAATCATGGATCTCTGATAATTCAAAGCATATTGATCGCAAAAATGTCGCTAATTCACTCGAAAAATTTCAAAGCGGCTTCAAAACATCCCCAACTAAAATGAAATTGCTCAAAGATATCCTCGCAAATAAGGAAATCGAAAAATGCAAACAAAATTACACCGAAAACTCCCTAATTGAAAAAATGGAAAATGACAAAAAGAAAACGGTTAATCAACACACCATAAATACCACCATTTCAAGAATGAAAAGAATTATCAAACACCGCATAAAAAACCCATCCGCCGACTTTGATAATCTAAAACTTATCGCTAAAAAAACCCTGTCCAAATCAGCCCTAAACATGATACTTGCAACACCAATCAAAGAAATAAAAAAAAATTATTATCTATCTTTTTGGATTAATTTGTCTACCACAATTTCCTTGAATGAATTGAATGAAGAGTAATTATTCATCGTTTTCTTCAATTTGCTCCAAAAATTTCTTGATTAAATACTTCCGTCGATGCCAATCCATATTCTTCGAATTTTGATTCATTTCTGTTTTGAATGAATTTATTAACATTTCTTTATTTAAATATGGACTGTGATTAGTCCCCGCGTTTTTAAGGTTTATTTTCCACATCTTAATAAGATGTTCTTCATCCCTCTTTGCAATAAGACTATAAATTTTTATATCCAAGACTTGATACGTCACGCACCCATAATCTGGTACTGCCAACCCGTCCGATTGTATTTCAGAATAACCCATCCCCACCATATGGACATACATTTTTTTTGAAGGAATATCATCCCATGGAAAATAGTTTAAATGTGTTGGAAAACGGTGGAGATCTTCTTTAGCTTGCCAATAGCACCTCCTCAACCACCCCTTTACTATCCTATCATCATGTCCCGATCCGCACTTATTTTTCCCGTAATGAAATACATCGTTGAAGAACTCCTCGGGTGAATTATATTCCATTTTTATTAAGTCGGGTACCGAGTGATTAAATGCAAAGAAAATAATATTTTCGATGACATTGCGGCATTGGTTTAAATATTTTCCATAATCCTGTTGAAAGTCAATCGGACATTCAATGTCGGGTATAAAATTACGAAGCGCTACCGTCTGGTTGTATAAATGTAACCAATCCGATAAGTCGCCTTGAATATCCACAAATGGAATCCCGCATACGGTAGAATAGTTGAAATATGGCGTCCCCATACAAAGCATTGTTGTTGCCATCGCATGACGGTATAGGGGGGGTGCGGACTCAAATTGGCTATTGCATATCAGATCAAAAAATTGCTGATTAGCTATTTTCCTTCTTACTTCGGTCGTGAACACATCGGTTAGAATTTCCAACCCTTGTTGATCAAACCCAGGATAAATGTCAAGTATAATATCTTTTTTCTCTTCGGTATCCGTAAATAAATACCTAAAATAATCCGGAAATTTTAAAATATATTCGGTGATTTCCGAAATTATCGTATACCATAGCAAATCAGGCCGTAAAACCATCCCCAATTCCTTAGCCCAGCAGAAATGGGCATAAAATATCAGCCCTGCATGGGTATTTTGAGATTGGAATGACTTCTGAATCACCCGAAAATTTTTAAAATCATTGGGACTCCGCATTCTATTTACCCCTGGTAGCGCCCGCAACCAATCCTGTGGTGTATTCAAGTATTTATGATACTTAATTTTCTCCCCATCCAAATGTTCAGATGCGGGTATCTTACGATCTTCAATCTGATTTAACTTAAAGCGCCGGCTACCAACTTTTTCGGACATTATCAATAATGTATATTTGAGTTTTTTAAAATTATCCGAATTATTTATAAAAATTATGTATCCAGAATTTGATTTTTTTTGAATCTACCAAAATATGATCATTTTGAATGCGACTTCATATATAACTACAAAATATGAGCTCGACCTTGATTACCATAGCCTAATATTGCAATAATCTTCCCATTTAACGGAGCTAAATCCGAATCCTCACTAAAATATATAATTTTTTTCGACACAATCAACCAATTATAATATTCAGTTCTATTCAAAAAAAACATATAATTTTCAGTAATTCAATGAAAGTAAACCTTATGATAAAAAAAGCCTAATCCTCATAAGGCACTTCGTAGGCACCAAGATTAGGACTAACAACTAAAATTCCATCTTTAGTCAAATCGTGGACAACAGCATCAACTTTTTGCGGAAATGCTTTAGGTTCTTTTATCATAATCAATGTGTTTGTTTGATTTTCTAACATTTTATTTTCACCTAACACAAATGTTTTTGTGTAAATCTTATATGAAAATGCTTGAATTTAAATCTATTTTCACGTATATTCACGTAGATAAATAAAAAAACGTTGGCTTCATTAAATAAAAGTTAGTTTAATTAAATAAAATAACATTGAAAGTTTGTTCAAAGCATTTTAATGAAAGTTTGCTCAAAAGTCTGAATTCTTTCTTAAGATCACTATCTCGCAGATTTTTAATGCTTTTAAATACTACAATAAATTCTTATTTCGCCCTCGACCAGATCCATATTGGATAATTACCGGAGAATTATGTAGAAAGTAAATATTGGAAAATTTTGTTGCTGAATCTTTTAAAGAGTAATATTTTTACATACTATCGATTTTTTCCATCTCCATGTTTATTCCTAAATCAATCATTTCACCCATTGTGGTCATTTTTCCCTTAAAAGACAAACGAATCAAAATATCGTGGTTCCCAGGAATAAACAAGACTGGAATCTTGAGCGAATTGATCAACTTAAAAAAAGCTAAGATGTCTGAAATTTCACTTGATATATCTCCTGCAAAGCAAATTAAGTTGATTTCTTCCGTTCGTATAATATACTCTAATATTTCGAAAAACTTCTTTAAAGCTTGAATAGGGATATACCGGTAACTTCGTCAATATGAAGATCAGAAAAAAGTATTATATTTAGCAGTTCAGCATGAGTATCCATCATCAATTTTCTTGTTTTTTATTTTAAAAAAAAATTATAAAAATTATAAAAAATACAACTCAAGTGTTGACATTTGTTAATATTACGCGGGATAGGGATTCCTTTGGACAAAAAGTGAAGAGATTCCGATAAATCGAAGGAATCTTTGTCTCCTATTATAAATCGAAATATGAAGGAAGAACTTTAAATTCCATCAAATATTCCTATAAAAAACGAAAAAAAAATAAAAGTGTTTTTATATTAATTTATATGGTGTGTGATTAAAATGGAGAGCAAACTAGAAAAAAAAAGAAAAAAAATTAACCATTAGAAAAAACTTCATTTCTTTTCTTCTGGTTTGGGAGAAGATAACGATCGAGAGAACCTTCTGATTTCTTTCGCGGAGAAATTTTATGGTTAAATATTTTTGAAGATCTTTTCCTTTTCTTGTAAAAATACTCTTCTCTCATAATTTAGTTGACACAAACCGACTATTTAAAATTACTCAAAAATGGGTATATAATTACTCTGTTTTGAGAGAAATAATTTAGGATAATAATATAAAAAAATATGTATTTACAATCATAGTTTTGAGGCCTTTTTAATATATAAATAAAGATTAGACACTAATGATGAAAATGGTGAAAAATACATTAGATCGAAGAAAAATATCAGAGTTTGGGAAGATTCAAGGAATTTAACTTCCGACGAAATTTTTTAAAGATCCCTTCAATCTGCTTGATTAAATTGATGATCAAAGCAAAAGATTTAAATTAGAATGGGGACCATATAATCAATAGAGGAAATATATTTACGTAATGGATAACAATCGTCACATGATAATTTCGTCGTTTTTAATATTGAAGATCAAAAGGGAAGTATATTTTTTATTGGGTGTGTGTGAGAAAAATAATTAAATTAGGTGAAAGAAAAATGCAAAGTAATTGTTATGATAAAGAATTGGACATCAATATAAAAAAATTTTCTAAAAAAATAAAAGAAAAACTTATTGATGATTTACAAATCTCATCTGAATCTCTTGATACAATGGAACTTTCAGAAATTGAAGAAAAAATTTTGCGGAAAAGAGGATTTAAAATGAATAAACCTAATTATAATGAGATTCATAGAATGAAAATTAATTATATTGGTGGATATGTCCCAAAAGAAGAAATTATAGTTATTGATATTGATGAAATGAAACAAAGAGAAAAAGAGAATTCAAAATTTCTTAAGAAATGGAAACGCAAGAAATAATATTGAATGAAGAAATCAATGAGATTCCAAAATGACAAATCCAATAGATCAAATAGAAGAGAATTTGAAAGCCACTTCAGAAATTTTTTTTAAAAAACCTCCAGATGATTTATTCTTTAAAAAAGAAATTGTTAAAGGATTAGATAAAATTTGTGATCAAAAATGGGATTTTTTAAATTATTTGATGACTCATTATGAGGAAATTGCTAATGAGAGTGCTTGGATAGCCAAAAATAATACAAGAGATTTATTTGGGCACTTTGTAAATATATATCGATCAATACGAAATGATGAAATAAATGAAAAAACTATCCATGATCTTAACGAAATGTGGTCACATCTAAGACGTGCAATAACTGAGACTACACAACAGATTATAGAAAAAAAATTAAAAAATGTAAAAAAAAAAATTGAAAAAGTGTATTGGTATAGGACTCTTTTTTCTGAAATTCCGAGCAATACAGATATAAAATTTGCACTTGATAAAGTTGATACGGCTAGAATTGAAGCACGAAGTCAAAAAAGTAATAATTGGAAAGAAAGTATTGAAAATTATCACAAGGCTTATACACTAATTGATCAATTAGATAATAAATTTCCAAGTCTTGGTGAATTAAAAGATAAAATGAAGAAAAATATTACTTTTTGGGCAACAATTGTTTTTGGTATTATTGGTATTATTGGTATTGTGTTTTCAATAATATCCTTTTTTCGGTGAATAGAGCATTTAGAGAAGATTTTATTGATTAATCCTTTTTTTTTGCAATTTTAACATAACCAGGATTGATATCATACCCTATATAATGCCTTTCGTTATCTTTTGCAACTTTACAAGTTGTACATGATCCACAAAAAGGATCCACAATCAAGTCTTCAGGGTAAAAATATAATTTAATACACCGAGAAGGCAATTCTTAATTACCTTCGGGAGAGTACATTTATATTAATAAAATTAACTTAATCATTCTTTTTGTATTCCACATTAACTTGGACATCTAATTTTAGCAATCTATTAATTATTTCCTTACTTTTATCATTTAATTTATCACCACATAAAAAAAACTTCTCAAAATTATTTTAATTCAAAATATGCAACTCTCACCAAAAATTCATTATCGAAAATATTCCATGATTACAAAAAATATACCAGAGCGATAATTAATAATAAAAAAATTGATAGAATGAGCTTAGAACCATATTTAAGAGAAATTTTTGATAAAGTCTCTAAAAACAGTACAGAAAAATTAAAAACATTAGACAAAATTTGGAAAAACTCTGATAAAGGTCCTATTCACGTTCCTATTGAAGGTTATGCCAATATTTCCGATTATATTCTCGATAATATGAAAAAAGGGGAAGATTTAACCAAAATCTTCAGGAATATAAAGAAAATCTCCACTCAAGACTCTTTAGAAGGTAGAATTAAATATTTTAAAGATAGAATAAGAAAAATTTTCAACCAAGACAGAGAAAGAACCTTAATGCTTTACAAAATACCCATTTCACCAAAACAAATAAGCATCTCCGTTGATAAAGATGGAAATGTAGAACTTTATAAATATAAAAATTATATTCCGTGTGTTAAGGAGATAGAAGGTATGTCATCAAAAAAATTCTTCATTAAAAGCCTGGAAGAAAACAAATCCCCTAAAGAAATCATGGAATATTTAAAAAAAAATATCCCAAAAAGTGATTTAATCCCTGCATATGATAATTTCATTCACCAATTTCGTGAATGGGCAAAAAACCACCGTGAATATTTATTGCATCATTTTAGAATCCCCGTTGATGTTCAATACCAAATTAAACAAAATAAAGATTTTACCATCCCAGTTGAAATACGGATTAACGATCTATGCAACAAACGCTTAAACCAAGGTGTTCCACTCGAAACCCTTGCAAAAACCGCCCTAAATCAAGTTCCAGAGGAAAGACGGAAAGTAAAGTGGAGAGAAATATGCACAAACATTAATTCATATGCAAGAAATAACCCTGAATTATTCTATAAACAGTATGGAATTCATGTCGATGAAAAATTCAGCGCTGCCGAATACCTAAGCGCTCATATAGATAATAGCTTCGACAAACAAAAAAGAAAATATAAAATCCCAACTAAATATTCCATCGAAGGATTACCTCTAAAGCAATTCATCCAAAATCAACTCGATAAATACCCAAAACAACATATTAAAGATATCTTCAATAAAATTTCACCATTATACCCAAAAAATCTTCAAGAAATTAAAACTACTATCGGAAGATGCGCGAAATCATGGATCTCTGATAACCCCACGCACAGTGATTGCATTAAAGTCACAAATTCACTCGAAAAATTCCAAAACAAATTCAAAACATCCCCCACTAAAATGAAATTGCTCAAAGATATCTTAGAAAACAAGGAAATCGAAAAATGCAAACAAAATTACACCAAAAATACCCTAATTGAAAAAATGGAAAATGGCAAAAAGAAAACAGTTAATCAACACACCATAATTACAACCATTTCAAGAATGAAAAAAATTATCAAACATCGCATAAAAAACCCATCTGCCACCTTTGATGAGTTAATACTTATCACTAAAAAAGACCTGTCCAAATCAGCGTTAAATATGATACTCTCTACCCCAATTCAGGATCTAAAGAGGTTAAAAATCATCGAAAAGAAAAAAACTATGAAAGAAATAACACCTCAACCCAAAAAGAAAATCTTTCTCCCAAAAAGTGAACAAATCCTAATGCAACGTTATATCCAAGAAAAATATGTCAATCCGGATATGAAAAAAAACACCATAACTGAAACTAAACGAAGTATTCTTCAATTTTATGATTTACTTATGAAAAATTCCCCAAAAACGCAAGAGATTTCTAAAATTTCATATAAACAATATCAACAGTATGAAAAATTCCTTAAAGAAAACCTGAAATTATCTAAAAAAGCTTATACCAATTATACTACTCAAATTCAAAGATATTTAAAATTCAGCATCCCAGAATTTTCTAAATGGCATTCTGAATCGCAACAAATAATAAAACAACCTGCCCTACAAAATGACCGCAAATTAATTGAAAAATTTATCAATGAAAAATTCGTACTCCCAGGTAAATCAAAAAACTCAATATCAAAAGCAAATAGCGCTCTTAAAAACTATTGTGAATTCATTAAAAAACAACAACCTGACTTGAAAAGCATTGAAAACGCCAAAAATTCCCAGATAAACGAATTTAAGACTTATCTAATAAAAAATAAAAATTACTCCTCAGACACAACCAGAAAACAGAAAAGAATTGTGCAAAATTTTCTTCAATTCAATAAATTACTCGAATTCCGAGACAAAATTACAAATATAAAGCAACACATCACTCAACAAATACAAAAAAATACAGATTTATCATCGATGATGACAAATATCTTAAAACAAACACACGA